>NZ_JBHRZX010000007.1:0-23785 GCF_042649785.1 Streptococcus alactolyticus
AGAAAGAGAGAACGAAGTTCGTCCTCTCTAGGTGTTAGCTTTTCATCTACCCACTACAGTTGACAAAGAGCCCTAATTTACCGCTTTGCACCTGTTTGTCCAACTGGTCTGTGGAGGTGGCTGTGAGGTAAATCTTGCTCCCCTCTTTTTTGAGCGATTGCTCGACTGCGTGATACAACATATGATTATCCACAAAGGGAAAGGCGTCCACTTCATCAATAATCAACAAATCAAAGGCTTGATAGAATTTCAATAATTGATGAGTTGTTGAAATCACTAGTGGAGCACGTTGGTATTTTTCGGATCCTCCATACAGCAAACTAATCTTACAAGCAAAATCTTGTGACAGACGCTTGTACAATTCAAGGCATACATCAATTCGAGGGCTGGCTAATCCAACACAACCACCATTAGCAATCACGGTCGCAATAGCGTGGTAAATCATCTCTGTCTTACCTGCCCCTGTTACGGCATGGACCAATAAATCTTTTTTAGCCGCGATAGCTTTCAACATGCCTTGCGATATATTTTCTTGATAAGGGGTTAATTGACCCTTCCAAACCAAAACATCTTCTTTTGGAAATGGCTTTTGTGGGAAATAATACAAGGACTGCTGATTTGTATTTCATCCAAAAACCAGACATTCTCGACAATACAAGGCTCCTGTTTGTAATTGGTAATTCGAGAAAACCTTGCTGCCACAACGACAACACTCTGCATGAGTCTTGTGATCTATCATAGCGGGAAGAGCCTTAGCCTGCTTTTTTAAGGCATCTGTTAATTGTTCTGAAGTAAATAATCTTCCATAATAGTATTCTAATGAGTTCATACTTCTTTATTCGAAAATTTTTGCCAAATAGTCTAAAATTTTGTAGAATTTGGGTATGAACTATAAAACCATTAAAAACGACGGAATTTGTGAAGAAGACATTAAAAAATCACGCTTTATTTGCCAATTGAAACGGATTAGCACTGAGGACGGGGGGCGTCAATTTATCGCGGAGGTCAAAAAAGAACACTACAAAGCCACGCACTCGTGCTCGGCTATGATTGTTGGGGAAGATGCGCTTATCAAACGTTCGAGTGACGATGGAGAGCCCAGCGGAACAGCTGGTGTTCCTATGTTGACCGTATTGGAAAAACAAGGATTAACCAATGTGGTTGCTGTTGTGACACGGTATTTTGGTGGTATTAAGCTGGGAGCTGGTGGGCTGATTCGGGCTTATTCAGGAAGTGTAGCCAATGCTTTAAAAGAGATTGGAATTGTAGAAGTCAAAGAGCAAGAAGGCCTTAAAATCACGCTGACTTATCCACAATACCAAGTTTTTGCTAACTTTTTGCAAGCAGAAAACCTTCAAGAATGCGACACCACTTTTCTTGAGCAGGTTACCACTTTTATTTACCTCGACGCTGATGCTGTCGAAGACGTCAGCCAACGACTCATTGAATTTTACCAAGGAAAAGTCACTTTCCAAAAAGAAGGGGCTAAAATTGTGGAGGTTGACCTGTGATAGCCTATTCTTATCACTTTGATAAAAAATAGGTATTTTACAAATGGGGCTATTGGGATTATACTTTGTCTATCAATTTATCAACGAGGGGTGGTTACATGTCACATATTTATAACTCGATTACAGAATTAGTTGGAAAAACACCGATTGTTAAACTCAATCGCATTGTCCCTGAGGATGCTGCAGATGTTTACATCAAATTAGAAGCTTTTAATCCAGGGTCATCAGTCAAAGATCGCATTGCCTTGCGCATGATTGAGGACGCTGAAAAGAAAGGTATCATCAAACCTGGTGATACTATTGTTGAACCAACATCTGGTAATACTGGGATTGGATTGACTTGGGTTGGCTCTGCTAAAGGCTACAAGGTTATCATCGTCATGCCTGAAACCATGAGTATTGAACGCCGAAAAATCATTCGAGCTTATGGGGCTGAATTGGTCTTGACACCTGGTAGCGAAGGGATGAAAGGTGCCATTGAAAAAGCCAAGGAAATCGCCAAAGAAAAAGGGGCTTGGTTGCCACTCCAATTTGCCAATCCTTCTAATCCTGCGGTTCATGAGGAAACAACAGGTGCTGAAATCATTGACAGCTTTGGCCCAACTGGCTTAGATGCTTTTGTTGCTGGTGTGGGAACTGGTGGAACCATAACAGGAGTTTCACACGCCCTCAAAAAAGCCAACCCTAATGTCAAAGTCTATGCCGTTGAGGCAGATGAGTCGGCCGTCCTTTCAGGTGAAAAACCTGGTCCGCACAAAATTCAAGGGATTTCAGCTGGCTTTATTCCAGAAACTCTTGATGTCAAGGCTTATGATGACATTATTCGAGTGACTTCTGACGACGCCATCGCGACAAGCAGACAATTGGGTAGTCAAGAAGGCTTCCTTGCTGGTATTTCTTCTGGTGCTGCTATTTACGCTGCTATTGAAAAAGCCAAAGAACTGGGCAAAGGCAAAAAAGTTCTCGCTCTACTTCCAGATAATGGCGAACGCTACCTCTCAACAACTTTGTACGATTTTAACGATTAATAGCTTGAACTTGCCATTTACAGCTTCTCTCTATATAAACCAAAAACACCGCGCTAGAGCTTTAAGCTTACTAGCACGGTGTTTTTTTAGTCTTCTTTAGATAAGGTTTTCAAACTTTCTTCAATCCAAATGGGCAAGTGCTGCTCTAAAGGTTCAAAGCCGATTTTATAGTGACTGTTTGAAAAACGATGGTGGCGATGGCCGTAGTTTTTGCCTTCTTCGAGCGTACGAAGCGATAGGCTCACTTTTTTGGTGTATTCGTCAAAATCCACCACCTGAACCAAGACCTGCTCACCGATTTTGAGAAATTGATGGATATTATCCACATATCCTGACTTGATTTCTGAAATGTGAATCAGACCTGTCGTCCCATTATCTAAGGCAACAAAGGCACCATAAGGTTTTATACCTGTTATTGTTCCAGTGAGTTTGTCACCAATTTTCATTCATCCACTACCTCAATTGTTTCGATGACAACATCTTCAACCGGGCGGTCTTGAGCTCCTGTCTCAACATTGGCAATCTCATCCAATACTTTGTATGAAGCGTCATCCATAATTTGTCCAAAGACAGTGTGGCGACGGTCAAGGTGTGGTGTCCCACCTTTAGCAGCATACAATTCAGCGATTGGTTTTGGCCAGCCACCGCGTTCCAATTCTTTTTGAGCATATGGAATTTTGCTATTTTGAACGATGAAGAATTGGCTACCGTTAGTGTTTGGGCCAGCATTGGCCATTGAAAGAGCACCACGAACATTGTAAAGTTCTTCTGAAAATTCATCTTCAAAGCTATCGCCATAGATAGATTGGCCACCCATACCAGTACCTGTTGGGTCACCACCTTGAATCATGAATTCAGGAATAATACGGTGGAAAATGATGCCATCATAATAACCGTCTTTTGCCAAAGCAACAAAGTTAGCTACGGTTTTTGGAGCGTGTTCTGGGAAGAGTTTCATCTTCATATCCCCATGATTTGTTTTAATAATTGCTACTGGACCTTCAACGTTTTCAAGATCAACTTGTGGAAAATGTAATTGTTTTTCTACCAAACCGAATTCCTCCAAGGCATATAAAATGCCATCTTCTTCTACTGTTTTTGTGACAAAGTCAGCTTTTTCTTTGAGTTCAGGGACGGCATTTCCCATTGCTACAGTCAAGCCAACATAGTCAAATATTTCCATGTCATTTGGTCCATCGCCAAACATCATGGCATTTAGAGGTTTCCAATTGTTCTTTTCAAGAACATGAGCCACCCCTGAGGCTTTTGAAATGTCTTTTTGAACGACATCAGATGAATGCTCATGCCAAGGCACTAGACGAATTTGTGACGCTAACTCTTCTGGCAATTGCAATTGGTCATTGCGCTCAGAAAACGTCCACATATGGTAAACATCATTAGTGAGGTAAAAATCAGAGTCAACGTCGCAAATGCCATAAACAGGTTCCAAAGCATTGTCAACTAGGTCGCAACGTTTGGATACCACAGGCTTGTCCTTACCTGCAAAACCGTACTCGATACCTTCTGATTTTGCCCATTCAACGTATTTGGCAACAATATCGCGTGGCAATGGGTTATTTACAATCTCTTGCCCTTTTTTATCAACAACGTAAGTCCCGTTAATAGTGACAAAATAATCAGGCTCCAAGGCTTTGATTTCTGGAACCACACCATAAAGAGCACGTCCTGAAGCAATTCCTGTCAAAATACCTTTGTCTTTTAGGCTTTTAAACACGTATTGAATAGACTCTGGCATATACCCTGTCGCTTTGACACGCAAGGTATCGTCAATATCAAAAAAGACAATTTTTACTTTTTTGGCTTTGTATTTTAGCTTTGCATCCATCTTATCACTGCGGAAAGAGTTTCTAAGCTTTCTCTTTCCATCTCCTTTCTAAATGAGACAAGTACCCTTTTATTATACCATTATTCGTCATCTTGAGGAACTAAATGATGTTTAAAGGCATAAACAACCGCTTGGGTACGGTCATCAACATCTAGTTTAGATAGGATATTAGAAACGTGGGTTTTGACGGTTTTTAAGGAAATAAACAATTCATCAGCAATGGTTTGATTGTCATAACCTTTAGCCAAAAGCCTTAGAATATCACGTTCCCTACCAGTCAAATCTTCATGCAATTCTCTAATGTGGTCGTGATTTTTGATTTTTTTATCCACTTCGGTTTCAATAGCTAAATCCCCACGCGCCACTTTTTGAATAGCATTTAGAATTTCAGCCGCGCTAGACGTTTTTAGCATATAACCCTTCGCTCCTGCATTAATGACGGGGTAAACTTTTTCATTATCCAAGTAAGACGTTAGCACGAGAATCTTTGCTTTTTTCCATTTTTTTAAGAGGGTCAAGGTTGCTTCAACCCCATCCATTTCAGGCATCACCAAGTCCATTACCACCACATCGGGTTTTAGGTCTAAAGCTAGGTCAATCCCTTCCTTACCATTGCTGGCCTCGCCAATCACCTCAACATCTGGTTGCAAATCCAAAAAACTTTTCAAGCCTAAACGCACCATCTCGTGGTCATCTACTAAAATCACACTAATCTTCTGGGTCATTCTTCTTCTCGCTTTTTCCTCCTACTAGGGGAAGACGAATGTCCATCGAAACCCCTTTTCCTTTTTGACTTAGCAATGTCAGCGTCCCAGCCATGTCATCCACACGTTCTTCAATATTGTTTAACCCATAACTCAATTCACGGTTGGCGTCCATATCAAATCCCACACCGTTATCCACCATTTTGAGCTGAAATTCCGTCGCCGTCTGATTGAGGTAAACTTCCAAACGACTAGCTTTAGCGTGTTTCAAGGTGTTGCTGATAAATTCCTGAGCAATTCGAAAGACATTGTCTTCTATTTTTTTAGGCAATGAGCCAATATGTTTTTTATAAACAACCTCTATATTACTCTTATCTGTTAATTCTTTCAATAGGATATCAAAACCTTCTGAAAGAGTTTTATTTTCTAACTCAGTAGGACGCAAATGCATCAGCAAAATCCGTAGGTCTTTTTGGGCATTTTGCAACATATTTTCCACAGCTGACAGTTGGACAGCAACTTGTTTTTGCTCAATTTGAGGCAAATTCATCGACAAGCCCGACAAAATCATAGACGAGGCAAATAATTCTTGGCTCACGGTGTCATGTAAATCACGCGCAATCCGCTTTCTTTCTTGCTCCACGATTTCCTGACTGCTTTGGATACGACTGTTTTCTGTATTTTGTAAACTAGTCGTCAAATGCCGCATTTTGTTTGAAAGGCGTAACAGATTGGTGTTGATTTCTGTATCTTCATCCAAATCCAGTGGTTGGTTGTTTAAAATACGACGTAAATTTTGATTGACGCCTCGCTTGCTATTATCATCCATAATCACCCACAGCAGCAACAACAAAATGGTCACGGCGAGAATTAAAAAGACAATGGAGAAAAGGAATTTCCTAGCAACCCAAAAATTGGTAAGAACTTGCCGCAAATGAATGCCAAGGCTGTCTAGCACTACGGCAACAATCGAAATGATGATAATACTTGCATACAAGATAAATAGCAAAAAATAATGTTTTTTCACTTGCGAACCACCTCAATATCTCCAGCCAATGTGCTCACAATGATTTTAACCACCTTGAGAGCTTCCTCGTCTTCGTGCCATAATTTCAAGGATTCATTTCGCAAATCGTATTCCTCAAAATCAAAATAGCGGACACTACCATAAATAGCAGCCGTTTCCAACTTAACAGACACATCAATTGGGACAAGGATTTTAGTTGGTCCATAAATCTTGCGAATGATCACGACATTATTCTTGCCCGTCACAATAACCCTGCTCAAATCAATCGTGTCACTTCCTGTCAGACGGATGATATTGATATCATCAAAGGCGTAAAAATCACTATCATGCGTGTGCGAGCCTATCCACTGGCTCCGAATGGGCTTAGCTTTTAAATCTTCTTCACGAAATCGGATCAAAGCGTAGCGATTTTTCTTCTTCACTTGGGAAAAATGATTGATAACCACATAAACAACCCCCAGCACAATAGCCATGATAATGTAGGGATTCAACATCAAAATCAAAAACAAAAGCACCAGGCCAATGGTCAATAAAAAATTATGGCGTTGGTCTTGATTGTAAAAGCGAAGAGCCATTAAAATCAAAACAAGAATCAAAATGAAGCTAGATAGATTATTAGACATGATGGTCAGCAGCCCCATCACCAATAGTACGGTTTCGACAACGAGGAAAAATTGAACTTTGCGCATTACTATCCCTTTCTTTTTCTGTCATTTTATCAAAAACTATTTAAAAAATCAGCTGCCAGCAGCTAAGACCAGAAAAACGATGAACCGCTTTTAAACGCAAAAAAGAAGGTGCGAAACCTTCTTTTTTGTTTATTATTTACTTCTAGTTTTCGCTACTTTCTGGCACCGAACTATTATCCACAGTAGTGTCGCTTGATGACGTTGCTGGTGTTTCTGTGCCACTACTGCTACTTGATGAAGATGATGACGGAACCGAACTTGACGCTTTTGATTTAGACGTTTCTGTCGTTGGCGCAGACGGTGTGGTTGGTGTCACTTCTTCATCTGCTGAGAAGTAAAGGGTAACACTGTCATCAAGTTGGTTACCATAGTAAGGCGTTTGAGAAACAACCGTTGCAGAAGCCGACGGTGCAGGTACTTGGCTATAATTGCTTGTTCCTGACGTTGCTTGGTAAACGGTTATATGCGAACTAGGAATACCCAAAGCATTCAAAGCCGCCACAGCTTCTGAATAAGTGTAACCAACTAGATTTGGCATCACAACGGTATCTTCCTCAGCTACTTTAAAGGTAATTTTCTTATCGCCTTTTGGATTAAAGGTTGAGCCTTCGCTCGGACTTTGACTGATAATAGTACCTTCAGGATAATCAGAAGTCGTCACTTTTTCAACTGTGATTTGAGATTCTGACACACCGTGATTGTCAACCAAGTCTTTTATCGCCTCTTCGTAATCCTTACCTGAGTAGTCCTTGATCTTAAATCCAGCACTGCCTTTTGACACATAGATGTCAATAGCAGAGCCTTCTTTTTTGGCAGAACCAATTGTCGGGCTAGTCTTGATGACATGGTTTTTCTTAACCGTATCATTATTAACTTTGTGGATGGCACCAACCTCAAGTCCTGATTCTTCAATGGTTTTCTTGGCTTCTGATAAGCTTGTTTCAGCGACATCAGGCACTCTGACAGTCGATGGCGTTGTCAAGGTCAAATAAGTAAAGACCGCAACCACGATAGCCACAATAGCAATCAAAATCTTCATCAACGTTCCTGACATTCGACGCGATTTTTTTTGATGGCTCTTTTTCTTGTTTTGTGGTGGTACTTCCTCAATGTCCTTGCCTTCTTTTTCCTTGGCAGATTTTTGCTTTTGCAATAGCTGATCGGTTGTTGATGGCACTGAAGTAGTTGTGGTTACTTTTGGTAACGGTTTGGCACTTTCAGTGTCCTCAAAAACAAGCTTAGGCTCGCGACTGCGGTTATAAGAAAGGGCAGTCATCAAATCACGGCTCATTTCATACGTTGACGCATAACGGTCACTGAGACGCTTGGCAGTTGCCTTAATAACCACATTTTCCAAGGCTTGAGGGACATTTTTATTCTCAGCAATAATCGATGGAAGAGGCTTTTGGAAATGTTGCAAAGTAATGGTCACGGCTGAATCCCCATCATAAGGAATGTGACCTGTCAACATTTCAAACAACATAATCCCCATCGCATAAATATCACTTTGGACCGTCGCTTTTGAGCCACGCGCTTGCTCTGGTGACAAATAATGCACACTTCCCAACATGGAATTGGTTTGGGTCAAGCTTGTTTCCGCAAAGGCTACGGCAATACCAAAGTCCGTTACTTTAACCGTTCCGTCTTTGGTTAATAAGATATTTTGGGGTTTCAAATCACGGTGAACAATACCTTGTTGATGGGCTAGGGTCATGGCTGACAAGACTTCTTCCATGATTCTGACCACTTCATTATTAGCAAGCGGTGCGTTATCTTGGATGTATTTTTTCAAATCTGACCCATCAACATATTCCATTACTAGGAATTGCTGTCCGTCTTCTTCACCAATATCTCGGATGGAAACGATATTGGGATGATTAAGCTCTGCCATGGCACGGGCTTCTCGTTGGAAACGTGCTACGGCAATCTGATCTGTCTGATAATTGGTCCGAAGCACCTTGATAGCCACTTCTTCATTATCTAGAATTAAATCTTTTGCTAGATAAACATCCGCCATTCCTCCCCGTCCGATAGATTTAAGGATCCGATAACGACCAGCAAACAACTTGCCAATCTGAATCATTAAACTTCCTCACTTTCAACGTGGATTAAAGCAATAGTGATGTTATCAAGTCCTCCTCTATCATTAGCAAGACTAACGAGCTCTTTATTTTTTTCATCAAGGTTCTTATCTTGATTCAAAATTTCAACGATTTCGTCGTTGGTAATCATATTGGTTAAACCGTCACTATTGATAATCAAATAATCATTTTCTTCTAACATCTGAACACCAAGGTCTGGTTCAACAGGATTAGCTTGTCCAATTGATTGTGTGATGATATTTTTTTGTGGGTGTTTAGCCGCTTCTTCTTCTGTTAATTGACCAGCTTTCACCAATTCATTAACCAAAGAATGGTCACTTGTTAAAAGTTGATATTCTCCATGACGCAAAAGGCCAATACGCGAATCGCCCACGTGTGCATAAATCACGTTGTTATCGACAATGGCTAGGGCTTCAACAGTTGTTCCCATGCCTTTGAACTCATCTGTCTGACCAAGTTCGTAAACTTTTTTGTTCTCATTTTCTAATGAAATCAAGAACCAATCACGAATTTGGCTCAATTCGGTATAATCCGTATTCACCCATTCACGTCCAAGATCGGTAACGGTCATTTCACTAGCAATATTACCTGCACGATGACCACCCATACCATCTGCTAAAATGACTAAGGTAATGCCCTGTTTGTTATCAAATTTATTAATAAAATCCTGATTGTTTGAACGTTTTTGTCCGATATCAGTTACAAGTGAAATTTTCATAGTTTTTCCTCTGACTGTGTCAGTTTCCTCCTTGAAGTTACAAGATACGTCTGACCTGTCCTATAAAGAACCCGTCGGTATGATATTGCTCTGGAGTGATGACTAAGCAACCATTTTTAACAATATCGTCTTGCGTATGACTCAGGTTTACTTGCTCAAAATTTGGATGAGTGTCTAAAAATTTGCGAATAACTTGAACATTTTCCTCATCAAAAATCGTACAAGTGCTATAAGTTATTATACCACCTTTACGCAAGGTTTGACAAACGCTATCAAGTATTTGCAGCTGAATTTCTTGCAAAGCGGTGAAATCTTGATTGTCTTTGTTGTATTTGATATCCGGTTTTCGACGAATCAGCCCAATACCTGAGCAAGGGGCGTCGACTAAGATTTTATCAAAAGAATCTTCTGCAAAATGCTCATGTACTTTAGTCGCATCTAGTTTTTGCGTTGTGATTTTATCAGCAACGTGAAGGCGCTCGGCATTTTCCATGACCAGTTGTAATTTGTGGTCATACAAGTCAAGTGCTGTGATATGGCCATTGTTGAGGTAAGAGGCCATGTGGGTTGTTTTGCCACCTGGTGCCGCACAAGCATCTAAAATCGTTTCATCGCCTTGAATGGCAAGCGTTGGGGCAACTAACTGGCTGGATTCGTCCTGAATGGTAATATCCCCGTCTGCGAAGTAGCTTGTCCCAGCAAAATGCCCTGATGTTTTTACCAATCCAACAGGAGACAAAAGAGAATTTTCCGCGCCTGTGGCTGCCTTAATCTCAGGCAATTTTTCTGGATTTGTCACACGAATGCTGGCTTTATTGCGGACAAAGAGGCTCTGCATAATAGCCAAAGCTCGCTTCTCACCAAATTGGTCAATTAGCTTTTTAACTAGCCACACGGGTAAAGAATATTGCACCGAATAGCGTTTGTTTTTTCGCTTAATATCTGCTGGTTTGGGCAGTTCTTCTTGAGCAAGGCGACGCAAAACAGCATTGACCAATTTCTCCGCACCTTTTTGGTGGCTGCGTTTTTTGGCAATGGTCACCGCATCATTAACCACCGCGTGCGCAGGCATTTTATCCAAATACAAGAGTTGGTAAAGGCTCAGCATCAAGAGATCGTACACCCAAGGTTCTAGCTCATCGCGGTCTTTGATATAATGCGCTAGGTACCATTCCAACGTGATTTTGCGCGCGACAGTGCCATAGACAATCTCCGTCACCAACGCTTTATCTTTAGGTGATAGCGTGCTTTGCTTGAGTTCTTGATTGAGGGCAATGTTAGAATAAGCCCCGTCCTCAAAGACATTTTCTAAAACGTGTAAGGCTACGCCGCGTGCTTGTTGTTTCCAATCATTCGCCAATAACGTCACCTACCTCAAGTTTGCGTCCGACACCATTTAGAAAATCCACAATGCTCATGCGTGGTTTTCCAGCTGGTTGCACTGTTTTCAGCGCAATAGCACCATCACTAGTGGCCACTACCAATGATTTTTTACCTTTTTCAATGATTTCACCTGGTTTGCCTTGCCCTTGAGCTATACTTGCCTCGTAAATCTTGAAACGTTTGCCGTCAAGCAAAGTATGGGCCACGGGCCATGGATTCAAACCACGAATATGATTGAAAACATCACGCGCTGGTCGATGCCAATCAATGCGTTCTTCTTCTGGGGTAATATTAGGTGAAAAGGTTGCTTGGCTACTGTCTTGTGGCTCAGGGGTGATATTACCTGCAATGTAATCAGGGAGGGTTCTCAACAACAAATCACGGCCTAAAATCGCCAATTTGTCAAACATAGTCCCCACATTATCCTCATCGGTAATCGATGTTGCATCCTTGGCAATCATGTCACCAGCATCCATTCCTTTAACCATTTCCATAATGGTCACGCCAGCTTCTTTGTCACCATTGATAATGGCATAATGAATAGGTGCACCGCCACGGTATTTTGGCAATAGCGATGCGTGAACATTCACCGCAAAATCAACAGAATCCAACAATTTCGTTGGTAAAAATTGCCCAAAAGCAGCCGTCACAATACCATCAGCTCCCAAAGTCATCAGCTCAGCCATTTCTTCTGAACCTGATAATTTTTCAGGCTGATAAACAGGGAGGTTGTGAGCTAGGGCGACTTCCTTAACAGGGGTCATTTTGATTTCCTTTTTGCGCCCAACAGCGCGGTCTGGCTGGGTCACAACTGCTAGGATATTGTAGGCCTTATCAGCTAACAAACCTTCTAAAACGGTCGCTGAAAAATCAGGCGTTCCCATAAAAATAATATTTGTCATGTTTTTTCCTCTCACAAAGATTTTCTTTCATTATAGCATAGTAACGGGCTACATCACATTTTGTGGCTCATAATCAATCACCAAACGCAAATCTTTGTTTTCTGGCAACTGTGTCAAGTCCAAAATCTGATTTAACACGGCTTCCAAATGGTTTTCAAATCGGTATTTCACGATGATTTGGTAGTGGTAAAGATTGTGTGTTCTGGCGATGGGCTTTGGTGTTGGACCAAGAATCTTGATTTTGTCTGACAATTGCTGCTTCAAAAGTTGCAAAATCTCAAATGATTTGCGAGTCACCGTGTGTTCATCCTTGTGTGACAAGGTCAAGCCAACCGTGAAATAATAAGGCGGATAGGCCAGTCGCCGACGAATGTTCATTTCATAGGCGTAAAAGGCTTCATAATCCTGCTTTTGAGCCAATTGAATGGCGTAATGATTGGGATTATAGGTCTGAATGAGCACTTCTCCTGTTTTTTCAGCCCGTCCAGCTCGTCCAGCTACCTGAGTCAACAATTGAAAAGTACGTTCGGATGACCTAAAATCAGGTAAATTAAGCGAAGTATCCGCATTTAGCACCCCAACCAAGGTGACATTTGGAAAATCAAGTCCCTTGGCAATCATCTGTGTGCCTAGCAAAATATCCGCTTCATGATGGTCAAAAGCATCCAACAAACGTTGATGAGCCCCTTTTTGACGCGTGGTATCCACATCCATTCGCAAAATACGAGCATGGGGAAAAATACTGGCCAATTCGTCATAGGCTTTCTGGGTTCCTGTGCCATAATACCGAATGCTAGGACTTTGACAATTAGGACAATGACGTGGAATGGCTTTCTCAAAACCACAATAATGGCAATTCATGGTCTTGGTATCCATGTGCAAGGTCAATGAAATATCGCAATTAGGGCACTCATCCACGTAGCCACAATCACGGCACATGATAAAGCTAGAATAACCACGGCGGTTAAGCATGAGCACGATTTGCTCTTTCTTTTCCAAACGGTCCGCAATTTTCTCCAAGAGATATGGCGTGTAATTACTCAATTCTTGTTGCCCAACATAATCCCTGAAATCCACAATCTCAACCTTTGGAATTTTAGCTAAGGGATTGGCACGGTGGGTTAATTGCAAGAAGCGATAAACATCTCGGCTGGCACGTGCACGGCTCTCAATACTTGGAGTCGCAGAACCTAGCAGCAAAACAGCTTTATGGTATTTAGCACGCAAAAGTGCCACATCTCTAGCGTGGTAACGTGGACTCGATTCTTGCTTATAAGTCGCCTCATGCTCCTCATCAATAATAATCGCACCAATATTCTCAACTGGGGCAAAAATAGCCGAGCGAGCACCGACTACCACACGCGCTTGACCAGACTTGATTTTTCGCCACTCATCAAACTTTTCACCATCTGACAAAGCCGAATGCATAATAGCAACTTGCTTGCCAAAACGTGAGATAAAGCGATTGGTCATCTGCGGTGTCAGTGAAATTTCAGGCACTAAAACAATCGCCGTTTTTCCCAGTTTCAAAACCTTATCGATAATATGCAAATACACTTCTGTCTTACCAGAACCTGTAACACCTTCCAGCAAAAACGGCTTGCTTTCTTGTCCAATTTGATTGGTTACCGTATCTACAACCTTTTGTTGCTCAGCATTTAAAGCCAGAAAATCCGTCGTTGCCACATTAAAATACGCATCTGAACGCTTTTTCTCTTTTTCAACAACGGTTATCAAGGCATTATCCACAAAAAATTTGACCACTTCGCGTGAAAAGAGCTGATGCAAATCTGCTAATTTGCCCTCGCTAGGATTTTCCAACAAGTAATCACGCAAGGCCAAACGCTTTTTAGCGCGGTTGGAAATAGCTGCCAGATGAAGTTGTTCAACTTGAACCTGATAATATTTTTCCGTTTTGATGCTTTTCTTGTCCTTAGCCAAATAGGTCACTGAAAGCTTGCCATTGTGCACCAATTGGGACACCAGCTTAATTTCATCTTGGGATAAAGACGAATACAAGCGGCTCTCATCTTGCCCAAACAAAGCCAACCTATCTGCCTCACCTAAGGTATCCATAGGCATCAAACGCTTGTCATAATGCGAATTCAAGAGATTAGGCAGCATGGCTTTTAAGATTGAAATTTTATAAGAAAAAACGGTGTGGCGCATTTGGTCTGCTAAAAACAGCTGCTCTTCGTTTAAAACAGGCTCAAAATCCAAAACCGCTTCAATGGCTTTCAAGCCGTCAAGGTCTTGCCCTGACGCCTCCAAGAAACCAACGACAAAGCCCTGTAAGAGCCTGTTGCCACGACCAAAAGGCACATGAACCCTAGAACCGAGCTGAATTTGTTGGCAAAACACTTCTGGAACAAGGTAAGAAAAAAGCTTATCTGTCTGCTTCAGCGGGATATCTACAATCACCTGTGCTATTTTCATCTTCACTTCCCTTTCTGGCTGGTCTTGCCCTTGAGGGCTAAAATGTTAGTTATAAGAAAAATCTAAGATAAAACACCTTAGATTTTTTCGCCTTCTTCTTTTTCTTTTGCAATTTGTTCTTTGATTTTACGTTCTTCTTCTTCTTTTTCTAAACGTTGAGCTTCGATGTGAGCACGAACAGCTGCGCGTTTAGCTTCTGGATTTGGGTGAATCACCACGTTCCCTGATTCAATTTCTTCAAGGGCTTGCAAGGTTGGTTTCACAGAAGTAAAGGTTTGTGTTGGTTTAGCCCCTGCTTCTAACTCATGAGCACGTTTGGCTTGAAGAATACAAAGAGAATACTTTGAAGGAACCTTATCCAATAAAGTATCGATAGAAGGTTTTAACATCATAGCTATTGGTTTCCTTTCTTAATCAATGTGCTTAATCATATCATTGTAGCGACCAATCACACGGTCCACACGGAAATGCTCCACTTCAATAATGCGTTTCACTCGCTCAGCAGCCAAAGGCACTTCATCATTAACAACAGCATAGTCGTATTCGCGCATCAAGGCAATTTCTTCTTTCGCGCGCTCGATACGTTGGCGAATCACTTCCTCGCTGTCAGTTCCTCTTCCAACCAAGCGGTCTTTTAATTCATCTAAATCTGGTGGTGTTAAGAAGATAAAGACACCGTCTGGCACTTTTTTCTTAACCTGAAGGGCACCTTGAACCTCAATTTCAAGGAAAACGTCAATTCCTTTATCAAGCATTTCATTCACGTAAGTGAGTGGTGTACCGTAGTAGTTCCCAACGTACTCGGCGTATTCCAACATTTGACCTTTTTTAATCAAGTCCTCGAATTCTTCACGAGTTCTGAAAAAGTAATCAACACCATCAACTTCTCCTGGTCGTTTTGGACGCGTCGTCATAGAAACAGAATATTCAAATTGATGATCTGGTGTAGAAAAAATTTCTTGGCGAACTGTTCCCTTACCAACTCCAGAAGGTCCTGAGAAAACAATTAACAAACCACGTTCGGCCATGCCACTCTCCTTACTATAAAATACAAGTGAAGTTTTATCTTTTATCAATTAAACTACAGATTAGTGTACCAAAAATACTGGTATTTTTCAAGGCATTTTAGCCGCTTGTCTAAAGCAAAAGGAAGTACCTTTTCAGCACTTCCTTTTTACAGCGCTTTATTTGGCGTAATCCACGGCACGAAGTTCTCGAATAACGGTCACCTTGATGTTTCCTGGATAATCCAAATTATTTTCAATTTTCTCACGAACCTTGTGGGCTAGGATGGTCACTTCGTCATCTGAAATTTTATTCGGTTGGACAACGATGCGAATTTCACGCCCTGCTTGAAGGGCATAACTGCTCTTAACACCATCAAAGCTTGTCGCAATATTTTCCAAATCACGCAGGCGTTTAATGTAATTTTCCATAGATTCATTACGAGCACCTGGGCGGGCAGAACTCAAGGCATCCGCAGCGGCTACAAGCACAGCAATGACGCTTTCAGGTTCCACATCACCATGGTGACTGGCGATGGCATTGACAACCACTGGGCTTTCCTTGTACTTGCGAGCAAATTCGGCACCAATTTCAACGTGGCTTCCTTCCACTTCACGGTCAATCGCTTTCCCCATGTCATGCAAAAAGCCTGCACGTCGAGCCAAAGCCACATTTTCACCAAGTTCTCCAGCTAAAATACCAGCCATTTTACCGACTTCAATCGAGTGTTGAAGAACGTTTTGGCCATAAGAAGTTCTGAAATGAAGGCGTCCCATAATCTTGATGAGATCAGGGTGAAGGTTAAGGGCACCAATTTCAAAGGCTGCTGCTTCACCGTATTCACGGATGCGGTGATCCATTTCTAGGCGATTTTTTTCAACCAATTCTTCAATACGAGCTGGGTGAATACGGCCATCTTGGATCAAAGCTTCAAGGGTCAAGCGGGCAATTTCACGACGAACGGGGTCAAATCCTGACAAGACCACCACTTCAGGAGTATCATCAATGATAACATCCACACCTGTCAAGCTTTCAAAGGTCCGAATATTACGCCCTTCGCGTCCAATGATACGTCCCTTCATGCTGTCATCTGGCAAGTGGACCGTGGTGATGGTTTGCTCAGCCGCATATTCCCCAGCCATACGTTGCATGGCCTGCGCCAAAATGTCTTTCGCCATTTTGCTTGACTTGTCACGAATCTCACGTTCGGCGTCTTTGATTTTCGTTGCAATTTCGTGTGTCAAGTTATTTTCCGTTTCGGTCAAAATAACCTCACGCGCTTCTGAAATAGTCATCACTGCGACACGTTCCAATTCAGCTTGCTTTTGGCCTTCTAGCTCTCCAATTTGTTTTTCACGCTCATTAATATGCTTAGTTTTATCGGTCAGACTCTGCTCTTTGCTTTCCAACAATTTTTCTTTGTTAGTTAAGTTCTCGTCTTTTCGGTCAAGAGAATAAGCACGTTCTGTCAAACGTATTTCTAACTGCTTTAACCCTTGTCTTTCAGACTTGAATTCTTTTTCAATCTCTTCACGATATTTTCTAGCCTCTTCTTTAGCTTCGATTAGCATCTCTTTGCGGTGAGATTTGCTTTCTCGCTCTGCTGTTTGTCGAATCTGCTCTGCTTCTTGCTCAGCTTTTCCACGTAAGTTTACAGCATCTTGTTCGGCATTTAAAAGAGTGAGTTCTGCCGCTTTCTTTGCAGACTTCAGTCTAATCGAAATCAAGGCATAACCAACTATCAAACCAATGAGGGCAAAAACAATCAAAATAATAATATCCGTCACGTTTTTACCTCAATATTCTATTTTTAATATTTTCTACTAATTCTATTTTCATTAATAGAAAACTACTTTCCAGTTTACCATAAAACGAATTTTTTCACAATTTAAAATTTTAAAGCGTTTTAATAAATTTTATGTTATGATAGGAATACTAGTAAAAAGGGGGTTATTATGTCTAAAAAAGAAGTTACCGTAGAAAGCTTTGAATTGGACCATACAATTGTGAAAGCACCATACATTCGCCTGATTTCACAAGAAAAAGGGCCTGTTGGTGATGTTATTTCTAACTTTGATGTGCGTTTGGTACAACCAAATGAAAATGCCATCCCAACCGCAGGACTACACACGATTGAGCATTTATTTGCTAAATTAATTCGTGAACGCATTGATGGTATGATTGACTGCTCTCCTTTTGGATGCCGCACAGGTTTTCATTTGATGATGTGGGGTGAGCACAACACGACAGAAATTGCCCAAGTCATCAAATCTAGCCTCGAAGAAATCGCTAATGTCACAACTTGGGATGACGTCCCAGGTACAACCATTGAATCTTGCGGAAACTACAAGGACCACAGTCTTTTTACTGCAAAAGAATGGGCAAAAGTCATTTTACAAGACGGCATTTCAGACGACCCATTTGAACGCCATGTCATCTAAGACCACACAAAAAGCAGAGAAGGCTTAAATGCTCTCTGCTTTTTCGTTTGCTTTCATTTTAGTGGAATTGCATACCGCCGTCCACGATAATGGTTTGTCCTGTGATGTAGTCTGAATCTGGACCAGCTAAAAAGCTAACGGCATTGGCTACGTCCTCAGGTTCTGAAAGGCGTTGTAGGGTGATGTCTTTGGCAAAAGTTTGCATTCCCCATTCGTCATCTTTGCCAGCATTTTTGCCTACTTCGTGAGCGATACTATACATCATTGGTGTCTTAACAATACCTGGAGCATAGGCATTTACTGTAATGCCGTCCTTAGCCAAATCACGCGCCAAGGTCTGCGTAATACCACGCACAGCAAATTTACTGCCACCATAAACCGTCAGATTGGGATTGCCGACGACCCCTGCTTGCGACGTTGCATTGATGATTTTACCGCCGTGTCCTAATGCCTTGAACTGAGCCAACGCAGCCTGCGCTCCCCAAATAACACCTCCAACATTAATAGCAAAAGTGCGTTCAAAGACTTCTTCTGTAATGCTTTCTAGCGGCGTTGTCGGAGCAACACCAGCGTTATTGACCACGACAGACAAATCACCAAAATGCTGAACAACTTTAGCAAAGGCGGCAGCGACTTCTTCACGTTTTGACACGTCCGCCACGACAGGCAAGGTATTTGTCGGTGAAATGTCTTGCGCAGCTTTTTCAGCTGTTTCTTGATTGTAATCAAGAATACCAATTTTAAAACCGTCAGCGTGCAAACGTTTAGCAATCGCCAAACCAATTCCCTGACCAGCACCAGTCACAATAGCAACTTTTACCATCTTTATCACCTCGTATTCTGTTTTATTACTGTAATTATAGCGCTTACATTTTATAGCATCAATTTTTTTCTCTGAAAATCACACTATTTTTGAAAATACTTTTCGACTAAAAAACAACTTTTCTGATAGCAAAAAAGAAGACCTTACGGTCCTCTTTTATAGTTTTAGTAATCCAAGGCATCTGAATGACCAGCGGCATTTCCGACGAAGTAACCCGTTTTACAGTTGATAGAGAACAGATAAGTTCCATCAGCCTTGAACATATTGTAGTAACCATTGTCGTTGATGATATTGACTTTTTCTAAGATAAAGTCATTTCCTGAGAAATAGCCACGTGCGTGTGAGGTATCAATGATTTTTTCAAGGACACCTGGTGCAAAGGTCCAAGCTGGGTTGCTTGAGTCTGCAATTGCACTTTCATTATAAGGCACACGGCTAAGATTGCGTTGCAAAATAGCAGGATTGTAAGACGTAATACCGTAGCTTGTCGCTCCTGAAACGCTGGCTGTTGCAGGTGTTGACGTATCTGATGATGCTTCTTGCGTTGTTGAGCTAGCTTCCGTTTGACTTTGCTCACTGTCACTTGCTTCTGTTGAAGAGTCAGGCGCTTCGCTTGAACTTGATGATGAACTAGCTGCTTCACTGCTACTTGCAGCGGCTTCACTACTAGCAGCTGTTGCTTGTTCCAATTGTTCTTTACCATCAGTTATCGCTGATTGTAACAAGGTATCTAGTTTAGCATTGCCTGTTTTTAGCAAGTCGCTTGATAATTGGTCAAAGTTAGCATCTGATTTCACCGTTGCAGAAACTTTTTTACCATCAACAATCACATCAGATTCAAAGCGTTTGTTGACAGATTGGATGGCTTCAATTTGTTTATCCAAGGCATCGTAATCTTTTTTGGCTGCATCGTATGACTTGGTACCTTTCAAAGCATCCAATTTTTCTTTCAAGGTTGGCAGATTTGAAAAAGCGCTGTTTTTCAAGCTGGTTTTCTTATCATCTGTAAAGAATGAATCATAATAAGAATCAAAGGCTGATGCTGCTTTTTTCTCTTTTGATGATTCTTCTGACGATGTTTTAGTGACCGACGTATTTGACTGCACTGTTTTAGAGTCGTTTTTATTGGCATTCAAACCATAGGCAATCCCAAAAATAGCAAGCGCCAAAGTTGCTACACCACCAATAATAAAGGTTCTTGTGAGCTTTTTAGGCTCCTCATCTTCCCAAGCGTCATCGTCGTCCTTTTCCTCAGTAAAGGCAGGACTACTAACAGCAGGGGTAGGCTCTGGGCTAACAGATGGTTCTGGTTTGATGTCTGCTGGCTCTGTTGCCTCTTGCTCTGGCTGGGGTTGAGGTTCTGGCTGCTCGTCCTTGATTTGAAAAGCAGGCGTTTCCTCCTGTGGCCTAGCATCCGCTTTTTCAGTAGCATCTTCTACTGAGACAGCTTTAGGTTCAGGAGTAGGTGTTTCAGCCTGCTTAGGTAAATCGCTTTTTAGGGCTGCATTGCCAATAATTCCTTTTTGAGCCAATTCTTCGCGTTGCTTTTTGATAAAATCATCCAAAGCTGACGTGTCCAAATCATCAAAATCCGATATTTTTGACTCAAATTTTTGTGATGTGACTTCGTCTTTATGTTCTTTAATATACTTATCCAACACTCCGTCAGAATCACCTGCACTGGCTTTGATTTCAGAATTCTTTTGTGCAACTTCTTCAACGGTCATGTGTTTGACATCTTGTAAATCCAAGCCATCTTGCTCTTGAGAAGATGGGTTTTCTTTCTTTTCTGACACGCTTGTTCACCTCTCTACATCAGATTTCTATATCACATAGGCTCTTAACTGCTAGCTAATCTCACTTATCTTTGGTTGATGGCACGGCAGAGCGTTTGACACGTTCGCCATAAAATTGATACAAATCAACCCTCAGTGTTCCATTATAAAGTTTTCGTTTTTTATCAGCCTGCGAGCCGTATTTGCGTTCAAACTGTTCATCACTGGTCAAGATGAATTTGCTCCATGTTTTGAGCGGAGCAAAAGTTTGTCCCATCTCATTATACAAGATGTCCACCGCTTTGTCATCCAGCAATCGTTCGCCATAAGGTGGGTTTGATATGATAACACCGTTGATTTTATCGGTTTTTAAATCTTGAAGACGCATTTGTTTCAATTGGATGACATCTGCAAGTCCTGCTTCTTGTGCGTTCTTTTTCGCAATCTCAATCATCCGACCATCAATATCAAAACCTGAAATATCAAGCTCAATATCATAATCGGCTTTTGCTTCAGCCTCGTCACGAACTTGTTGAACCAAATCCGCATCGACCCAATTCCATGCTTCAAAAGCAAAATCACGGTTAAAACCAGGAGCAATGTTCATGCCAATCATAGACGCCTCAATGCAGAAAGTCCCTGAACCACAGGTTGGGTCGATAAAAGGCTTATCGGGATACCAATTAGATAACTCAATGATAGCTGCGGCCATGTTTTCTTTAATCGGAGCACCACCTTTTTCCACACGGTAACCACGTTTAAAGAGGCTAGCCCCCGTTGTATCAATCATGACCGTTGCCTTGTCCTTCAAAATGGATACTTCAATTTTAAATTCTGCACCATTTTCCTGCAAAGGCACACCGTCAGGACGGTGATACACTTTTTGCAATTTTTTCACGACCGCTTTTTTACTAATAGCTTGAACACTTGGCTCATTGTGAAGCTTTGATTTCACACATTTGGCCTTAGCAATGGGAAATTTAGCCCCCAAAGGCAGGTAATTTTCCCAATCAAGCGCATAAACGCCTTGGAACAATTCTTCAAAGGTACGTGCTGGAAATTCCCCCACGACAATCTTGATGCGGTCAGCCGCTCGTAGCCAGAGATTGGTCGTAATGATCGTTCTCACATCCCCTTGAAAATGCACCTTCCCATTTTCAACCTGGCACTCAATTCCTAAATCGCGAATTTCACGCCCGACAATCGCCTCCAGCCCCGCAGCCGATGTCGCTACTAAATTAAAGTTTTTCTTCATTCCTTAATTCCTATTTCATCAAATACTTATCTATAAGTGTATCACGTTTTACGGTTTTTGAACCATTAAAATGTCAGTTATTTGCAAAATAAAAGCTAGCCTAAGCTAGCTCAACCTATATGCAATTTTCTATAAGCCATGTTTTGTTCCAGAGGTAACTAGGTCTTACCTCCTTCGATAATCATCTGTCTACTGTTTCCAGTCAGGATAGATTGTTCGTCTTCCAACTATCCCATGCCCCTACCAAAGTTTGGGTTGCTAGCTTGAGGGGTTTACCGCGTTCCACTTTTTAGGTTTCCCTAAAAACTACGTCACTGTGGCACTTTCAGAGCAACTCAGACCTATCTAACGACTTAGCCCTTTCGCTCGCCGTAACACCTTCCAAAAAGATGTCCCTAGGCTTATTGATTCACCTAGCACAAACACTACCAGCATCACAGCCGGTGCTAGCATGGACTTTCCTCATGATACCAAATGCACCACGCGATTATCCAAAAATTGCACGTTTTTTATAACTCAAGCACCAAGGCTTAAATTACCCATTGATTTGTTTACCAAAGACTTCTTTTTCCAAACGGCTAATGCGTTTCAAAATATCGAAGTTAGTTGCAGATTGTGCCACACGTGTTTGTTGTGCACTTGCTGCTTGCGAAGAAGCGTATGATGATTGCGCATCTGCCTTAGATTTTGCTGCTAATTGTTGTTTTAAGCGGTCATTTTCTTCGCGTAATTCTTGAATTTGTGTGAGATAACTTTCGTAATCTTGAATCACATTATCCAAAAATTCGTCAATTTCTTTCTTATCGTAACCACGCATGCTGGTTTTAAACTCTTGTTCAAAAATGTCCTTAGGACTATAAATAATACTTGCCATTCTATCTCTCCAACCAAAACCATTCTAAGGCACATGAAATCATGATACCAAATTATATAGTACAGAAATATCAGAGAAAAATCAAGCATTTACTTCTAATTTTCTTGTGACCGATACGTCTTACCAATCTTCTAAAAATTCATTTAAACGCTCAAAAGTCAAAAAAGTAATGGGGTAATCTGCTTGTTCTTGCATGACTTTTAACAAATATTTCAATTGGGTTTCATTTTCAGTATCATAAAAAAGATAGGCACCTTGCGTGTTTTGAACCAAAAAGTGATTATATTGTCGAAATTGTGATGGGTTCTCATAGCTTTCGTAGGCGTATTTGACAAAATCAACCTGCTTGAAATCTGCCAATTTGGCTTGATTGGCTTCGTTCCACTGTTGGCCTTGAGTTTCAAAGGTGAAAAGCGTGGCAATTTGAAAAGGGTAATCCGCCTGCAATTTCTTAGCCACTTGCAGTGCCCAATATTCAAAGCCAAGATTGCCCGTGAAAATAAACCACTCCACCCCTTCTTCAAGATAATGGATAAGGTCTTTTCGAATGGCCGCCTTGATCACATCAATGCGTGGGTCCTTATCTTGAAAAATGCTCAATTCAAATCCGCGGTACCCCGTCACAAGAATTGCGTTCATATCTGCCTCCTTTTAAAAAATATGTTATAATAGGACTACCTATGTTGATTTAATCAATAAAGATAGGAGTTTTATGGTTAATTACCCTCATTTTGTTCGGAGGCAAACAACACCTCCACGTAAAAAAAGCGAAAAAAACACCGTAAACTTTGCTAATCGTGGGATGAGTTTTGAAGCAGCTATTAACGAAACCAATAATTATTACCTATCTCGTGATATCGCTGTGATTTACAAAAAACCAACACCCATTCAAATTGTTAAGGTGGATTATCCCAAACGAAGCCGAGCTAAGATTGTGGAAGCTTATTTTCGACAAGCCTCTACTACCGATTACTCTGGTGTCTATAAGGGATATTATGTTGACTTTGAAGCTAAAGAAACTCGGCAAAAGACATCTATGCCGCTCAAAAATTTTCATGCGCATCAAATAAAACATATGGACAGAGTCTTAAAACAAGGTGGGATTTGTTTTATCTTACTCCATTTTTCGACTCTAAAGGAAACCTATTTTTTACCAGCTAGTGCCCTAGTTGATTTTTACCAAATTCATTTGGGAACCAAATCAATGCCTCTTGATTATATCAAAAAAAATGGTTATCTGGTGGCAACACAGGCACTACCTCAAGT
>NZ_JBHRZX010000007.1:23864-24516 GCF_042649785.1 Streptococcus alactolyticus
ATAGAAACTCAAAAGACACGGTCTTGCGTGTTATCAAATATGGGCTGATTACATTTGTAACGCTTGTCATTGTAGGTGTTATAGCTGGAGCTGGACTCTTTTTCTACTATGTGAGCAGCGCTCCAAAACTATCAGAAAGCAAGCTTTCTTCTACTAATTCGAGTTTGATTTACGACTCTAACAATAACCTTATTGCTAACTTGGGTTCAGAGAAAAGGGAAAGTGTTTCAACAGAAGATATTCCTTTAAACCTAGTCAATGCCATCACATCTATTGAAGACAAACGCTTCTTTAAACACCGTGGGATTGACATCTATCGTATTTTCGGTGCAGCTTGGAACAACTTTACCCGCTCAGGTACCCAAGGGGGGTCAACACTCGACCAGCAGCTTATCAAGTTGGCGTATTTCTCAACTAACGAATCAGACCAAACCCTTAAACGTAAGGCACAAGAAGCTTGGTTAGCCCTCCAAATGGAGCGTAAGTACACCAAGGAAGAAATCTTGACCTTCTACATCAACAAGGTTTATATGGGAAATGGTAGCTACGGGATGCTGACAGCGGCTAAATCTTACTATGGCAAGGACCTCAAAGACTTGTCTATTGCCCAATTAGCGCTTTTAGCAGGGCTTCCTCAAGCACCAAGCCAATA
>NZ_JBHRZX010000007.1:24583-74660 GCF_042649785.1 Streptococcus alactolyticus
TGGCGACATCTCAAAAGAAGAATACCAAACTGCTATTGCAACACCAGTCACTGATGGTTTGCAACCATTGACCGAAACGTCTAGCTATGATGATTACTTGGATAATTACATCAAGGAAGTCATCGAAGAAGTCAAAGACGAAACTGGTCAAGACATTTATTCAGCAGGTTTGAAGGTTTACACAAACGTAGATACCGATGTTCAAAAATACCTCTGGAATGTCTATAATACTGACTATTATGTGTCTTACCCTGACTCTGATTTGCAAGTGGCTTCAACCATTATCGATGTCAATACTGGTAAAGTCATTGCGCAACTTGGTGCACGAAACCAAGACACAACCGTTTCATTGGGAACCAACCAAGCCGTTCTTACCGATAGGGACTGGGGGTCAACCATGAAACCTATTACAGATTATGCCCCAGCTATTGAAGACGGTATTTACACAAGTACTGCTGCCACAACCAGCGATACCAAGTACTACTGGCCTGGCACTTCAACTCAGCTCTACAACTGGGACCGTCAATACTATGGCAACATGACTATTCAAACAGCCATTCAACAATCGCGTAACGTTCCTGCCGTGAGAGCCTTGGAAGCTGTTGGTTTGAATAATGCTAAGAAATTCCTAGAAGGTTTGGGCATTTACTACCCTCAACTTTACTATTCAAACGCCATTTCAAGTTCGACAAGTGACTCGAATGAAAAATACGGCGCAAGCAGTCTGAAAATGGCTGCTGCCTACGCTGCTTTTGCAAATGGTGGAACCTATTACAAACCACAATACGTCAACAAGATTGAATTTAACGATGGAACTAGCCAAACCTTTGAAACATCTGGTACACGTGCCATGAAGGAAACAACAGCCTACATGATGACGTCAATGCTGAAAACCGTTTTGACTTACGGTACTGGTACAACAGCTTCTATCCCTGGTTTATACCAAGCTGGTAAAACAGGAACATCAAACTATTCTGATGAAGAATTAGAAGAAATTGAACAAACAACTGGTATTTACAACAGTGCAGTTGGAACCATGGCACCTGATGAATTATTTGTTGGTTACACAACGCAATATTCGATGGCAGTGTGGACAGGTTACAAAGACCGTATGACTCCAATCTACGGTAGTAGGCTAAACGTTGCGGCCGAAGTTTACAAGGCTATGCAAAGTTACCTCAATGAAAAATACGGTAGCGGTAGCAAGAACTTCACGCAACCAAGTGGCGTTTACACAAGCGGTGGTTATGTTTACCTAAAAGGGGCAAACAATAATTCTTCTGCCTCATCTTCATTGTCATCTGTATATAGTAACCTCTACGGTTCTAATTCAAGTTCTTCAGAAGACCAAACATCAACAGAAGTTTCATCTTCAACAGATAGCTCTGATAACGATGATAATACTAGCGATAGTAATTCAACGAGTAACAATCCTTCTGTAAGCACCCCTGATGCAATAACAGATGCCAACAATAGCTATAACAATAACAACAGCTATACAACACCTAATAACAATACGACCAGCGATGCTAATAGCACAACAACAGATGTTGACAATGGTGCCAGAGCGCGTAGCAATAGCACGACAAGCCAAAACAACTCTGATAACACAGCGACAACTGGTCAATAATACTTATGCAAAAAGCCTGTAACTAAAAATGTTACAGGCTTTTTGATGACTTCAACATTTTGTGATAAAAAACTGGCTTGGAGAAATATCCAACGCCAGTTTTAATATTTTTACAAATCTGTTTGGCTAGCCAAGGCTCCCATTGGGTCCCAAGGTGCTAATACAGTTGGTTCAGCTTCATAAGCAGCAAGTTCCTCATCAGTTAAGAATTCTTTACGAACGACGATTTGGTAGGTAAATTCATCCATCCAAGCGTCTGAAGCAACGAAGTAACCTTTGTCACCAACTTTTTCTCCCCATGAATTTTCAACTTTCCATTTGAGAGGTTCGCCATTTTCAGCCAAATCCACACCAGTCAAGACCATAGCGTGAGTCATCAAGCTTTCGCTGTAATCCAAACGTCCTGCTTTGTCTTGTGTGAAGGAAATGTTCATAGCCGTATCAAAATCGTAAACATTTGTTGCTAAGATACCTTTTTGACGGTCTGAAATTTGACCGACATCAGAGCCAAACCAAACGGTTTCACCAGCTTGCATTTGAGCAATAGCCAATTCTTTGAAACGTGTCATATCAAGGTTGAGGTAACGTACCGCACGACTACCCACAACGTTACCAAGCATATCAACAGTGTAAGATTTGCTATAAGGTTTGTCTGCTGTTGGGGCATTGATAACAGAAACGTAATCTGATAGGTTCAAACCAACGTATTTTTTGAAGAATTCTTGTGGTGTAATGTTTTTATCAGAATGGTAGTTGTTGTCTTTGTCACGGTAAGCAAAGTCAAATGTGCGTGGTGGCAAACCGAGATTAACAGCCAAGAAATTGAAGATTTCTTGAAGTAAAGCTTCTTTTTGAGCTCTGATGCCTTCAGCACCGACACCTGCTGCAACAGCTTCACGCAAAATTTGAGCATCTTGACGCAACAATTTGTTCAAGTATTGGTTCAATTCACGGCTGTTGCTTGATGATACTGATTCTGGGTAAGCTGATTTTGGCACGACACCGTATTTTTCAAAAAGAGCCACCACCATATCCCATTGACCACCGTCTTGTTGGGGAACGTCTAGTAAGAATTTCACTTTACGGCTGCCAAGTTCTTGGTCTGCAGTCGCAATGACTTGTTCTAAGAACCAGTTTGATTTTTCGTATTTGTCCCAGAAGAATGTGTGGGCTTGAGAAAGCTCGAAATTATCCAAGTTAAGGTCTGAAATCAATTTGTGACGAAAGGTATTAAGCGCCGCAAACATCCAGCAACGACCTGATGCTTTTTGGTTAGCTACCTTATCTTTTGTCAAATCAATAGAAAAGACATGGTCGTTTTCCACTTGGCTTTGGCGTGTTTCAAGTGATTTCAACAATCCGTTGTGAGTGACAGCATTTTCAACAGCACGCAATTTGCTATTGTCTTGAAAATCAGCAAATAGTTTGTCTGTAAATGATGATGATAATTCTGACATATTTCCTCCTCCAAAATCAGTCAAGCAAGCACCTAGCCCTACTTAACCAAATTAATCACTATCTATTATAACGCTTAAGAGGCAGAATTCAAGCAATTATAGGGAATTCTGGCTTAAAAGCGGCAAAAAAGACCTTAGCGGTCTTTTTGAATCTGTTTTATTTCCAAAAATCATCAAAAACGGTGATTGGTAAATGGCGTTTGTGTTCGGTTTTACGCCACCAGTTTTCAATGGTTTCTTTGGCTTTTGGTGACACTTCTTTGCCTTCAAGGTAATCATCAATATCGTTGTAAGTCACACCAAGAGCCACTTCGTCAGCAATACCTGGGCGATTTTCTTCCAAATCAGCGGTTGGAATTTTTTCATAAATGGCTGGGTTAGCCCCTAATTCTGCCAATAATTGTTTGCCCTGGCGTTTGTTGAGGCGATAAAGCGGGATAACGTCAGCACCACCATCACCGAATTTGGTAAAGAATCCTGTGATGTTTTCTGCAGCGTGGTCTGTTCCGATAACCGCTCCGCTATTGGCACCAGCCACGGCATATTGGGTAATCATGCGTTGGCGAGCCTTGATATTTCCCTTATTAAAATCAGAAACTTCAATACCCGCTTCTTCAAGGGCTGCAACTTGCCCATCAACACCTGCTTTGATGTTCACTGCAATGCTGACGTCTGGCTTGATAAAAGCAAGGGCACGTTGGGCATCCTCTTCGTCTGCTTGCACGCCATATGGCAAACGCACTGCGATAAAGCGATAACTGTCGTCACCTGTTTCAGCACGGAGTTCTTCTACTGCGATTTGTGCCAAACGTCCTGCCAAACTAGAATCTTGCCCACCTGAAATTCCTAGCACATAGCTTTTTAAGAAACTATGCTTTTTCAAATAGTCTTTAAGAAAATCAACCGATACACGAATTTCTTCTTTTGGGTCAATGCTTGGTTTTACTTTTAATTCTGCAATAATCTCATCTTGTAAACTCACTTCACTTCTCCTTTTTGTTGGGCTTCCTTACGAATACGGTCAATCAAGTTCATCTTGTTTTCCCAGACATCTAATGACAAATCCACTGGGTAATCTTGCGGATTTAAGATACGTTTGTACTCATCCCACAATTTGTCAAATTCTTGGCGGGCATAGGTTTGAATATCTGAAAGATTAGGCAAGTCATACACCAATTTACCCTTGTCAAATACATCAACCAAAAGTGGCACTGCTTCAAAGTCTTTTACTGTTTTATTGATGTAAGTATAGGTTGGGTGGAACATGTAGATTTCATCCAAAGCATTCACATCTGTATCAGTAAAGGTGATGTAGTCCCCTTCGGTTTTTCCTTTTTCACGGCTGGTAATACGCCAAACTTGCTTCTTACCTGGGGTTGATACTTTTTCAGCGTTATTAGACAGTTTGATAGTGTCTTGCATCTCGCCGTTATCGTCTTCAATAGATACGATTTTGTAAACGGCCCCCATAGCTGGCTGGTCATAAGCCGTGATAAGCTTAGTACCAACTCCCCAAACATCAATTTTAGCTTTTTGCATTTTGAGGTTGAGGATGGTATTTTCATCCAAATCATTAGACGCGTAGATTTTGGCATCAGGATAACCAGCGTCATCTAGCTGTTCACGGACTTTCTTAGACAAATAAGCCATGTCCCCTGAGTCAATGCGAACACCTAGGAAATTAATCTTGTCACCCAGTTCATTGGCCACACGAATAGCAGCAGGAACACCAAGGCGAAGGGTATCGTAAGTATCTACAAGGAAAACACAATCCTTGTGCGTGCCAGCATAGGCCATGAAGGCTTCGTAATCATCTCCGTAAGCCTGCACCAAAGAATGCGCGTGCGTTCCTGAAACAGGAATGTCAAACAATTTACCAGCACGAACATTTGAAGTAGCATTGGCACCACCGATAACAGCTGCGCGGGTTCCCCAAATGGCAGCATCCATTTCTTGGGCACGACGCGTTCCAAATTCAAGCAAAGGTTCATCGTCAATCACCGAACGAATGCGAGAAGCCTTGGTCGCAATGAGGGTCTGAAAATTCACGATATTAAGCAAGGCTGTTTCTACTAATTGGCATTGTGCCAGTGGACCTTCCACCTGAACAATCGGCTCATTAGCAAAGACCAAATCCCCTTCTTGAGCCGAACGAATGCTCAATTCCAGCTTGAGATTTCTCAAATAATCAATGAAATCCGCAGCGTAACTCAAGCTTTCCAAATAAGCAATGTCGGTGTCGCTAAAGTGCAAGTTATTCAAGTATTCCACCATGCGTTGTAGCCCCGCAAAAACAGCGTAGCCACTAGCAAAAGGTTCTTTTCTAAAATAAATCTCAAAGACTGCATTTTTATTATGGATGCCCTTATCGAAATACACTTGCATCATGTTAATCTGATACAAGTCGGTATGGAGTGTTAAACTATCGTCTTGATACATCTGACTTTCCTCGCTTTTATTTTTGTTTGGACTCAGAAGGCTAAAAACCATCGCAGCTGCCAAAACAGTTAGTAATCTCTCATATTATAGCACAAATACAAGGGACTTGCTAAAATCTTTGTGAGTTTTCCTTCAAAGAATATTAAAAAGGATAGCCAAAAGCCATCCCTTTGTCAAATCTTAAGACATATTTTCAATGTACTGGTAAACACCTTGCCCAGCAATGGCACCATCACCAACAGCTGTGGCAATCTGACGCAAGTCTTTTTGGCGCACATCTCCAATGGCAAAAATACCAGGAATGCTTGTTCTCATGTGCTCATCTGTCAGCACCCAACCTGCTTCATCAGTAATGCCCAAGTCAGCCACCATGTGTGACACAGGGTCAACACCCACATAGATGAAAATACCGCCAAAATCATGTTCACTGATTTCGCCCGTTTTGACGTTTTCAATAGTCACGCCTGATACCTTCACGTCTGTTCCTTTGATTTCTTTCACAACCGAATCCCAAATAAAATGAACCTTGTCATTAGAAAAGGCACGGTCTTGCAAAATCTTTTGGGCACGCAAAGCATCACGACGATGAATAATGGTCACTGATTTGGCAAATTGAGTCAAGTAAACCGCTTCTTCAACGGCAGAATCACCGCCACCAACAACCAACAAATCTTGGTTGCGGAAAAAAGCACCGTCACACACCGCACAGTAAGAAACGCCGCGACTAGTGTATTCTTCCTCACCAGTCACACCAAGCGTGCGATGTTTGGCTCCTGTGGCTAAAATAACCGTCTTGGCTTCGTAGGTATTGTCATCCGTCACCACGCGCTTGACAGCACCAGCATCTTCCACACGTTGCACAATCCCGTAGATATTTTCCACTTCAAATTTTTCAAGCGGTGTGTACATGTTCATGGCTAATTCAGGCCCTGAAATGCGGTCATAACCTGGGTAGTTCTCAATGTCTGAGGTATTGTTCATCTGACCACCAGGTGCTCCTTGTTCGATAATACCAACTTTTATGTTAGACCTTGCGGCATAAAGCGCAGCTGTCATCCCAGCTGGTCCTGATCCGATAATGAGTGTATCATACATGCTTATACTCTCCTCAACTGTTTTCGTTTTTTCATTATATCAGTCAAGCAAGCCAATTTCAATCATTAGGCTCGCAACATTAAAATAATCGCCATAAACGCAAACGACAAAACGGGTACCGTCATTAAAATGATGGTCACCAAGTCATACAAAAAGGCTTGACGTTCTTTGGCTGTCTTATCCAAATGGCGAAAAACGCGCCACAAGGTCCATAAAATAGCCGCAACAATCGCAAAGACAAGCCCTGATAATAGTCCTTGTAGGTAAAAACCTAATATTTCTAAAAACATATCTTATCCTATCATTGTTTTCATTTGATAAAAAGAGCCAAAAGACTTCTGGCTCTCATTATAACAAAATTTAGGCTTTAAATGTACGTTTTTTGGTAGTTTGCGAAAAATTCTTTGGTGCGTTCTTCTTTAGGGTGTTTAAAGAGTTCCTCAGGTGTGCCTGATTCGATGATATGTCCCTTATCCAAGAAAAGCACATAATCAGCGACTTGATAGACAAAATTCATATCGTGACTGACCAAAATCATGGTTTGCCCATCCTTAGCCGCATTGGCAATGGATTTTTCCACTTCACCAACCAATTCTGGGTCCAAGGCTGATGTTGGTTCGTCCAGCAACAAGACATCAGGTTTCATGGCAAGTGCACGCGCCAAGCCAACCCGTTGTTTTTGCCCCCCTGATAATTGTTTGGGGTAATGGTTTTCACGGTCTGATAACCCAACCTTAGCCAGCTCTTCCTTGGCAATTTTGGTGGCTTGGTCATCAGGCATTTTCTTAACAATTTTAAGCCCTTCTTTGACGTTATCAAGTGCTGTGCGACGCTCAAAAAGGTTGAATTGTTGGAAAACCATCGCTAATTTGCGACGTAGGGTCAAGATTTCTTCTGTGCTAATCGTTTGAAAGTCAACCTTAAAATCATCGATTTGAATTGTGCCACTATCAGGCTTTTCTAGATAATTTAGGCTGCGTAAAAAGGTTGATTTTCCTGCTCCTGATGCTCCGACAATGGCAATCACCTCACCTTTTTGAATGGTGACATCAATACCATCTAAAACCTTTTGCCCTGAAAAAGTTTTGGTTAAATGACTGATTTTAATCATTAGCAATCACCTCTTGCGTTTCTAAACTGGTCTTAGGAGGCTCAATTGATAATTTCTTTTCAATAAGACGTCCTGTTTGTTCAATGATAATGCTGACTGCCCAGTAAACCAAAGCTACCGCAATATAGCGTTCAAAATAACGATAGTCCGAACCACCCAAGATTTGAGCTTGGGCAAACATTTCAATAATCCCAACGTTAAAAGCCAAAGATGTTTCTTTTGTCAAACCAATCAAGCTATTGATAAGGGTTGGTGTGGCAATCACGGCTGCATTAGGGATAATCACACGGCGGTAGACTTGAAGATTGGTCATCCCCAAACTCTTAGCCGCCTCAATTTCACCTGCATTAACCGCCTGAATGGCAGCACGAATGGTTTCGCTGGCATAGGCTGCATTATTTAAGGCAAAAGCCGTAATGGCAAAAACCGACGCTGGAATGGCATTGATATTCCAATCAAAACCGTACTTTTGATTTAAAAATTTCAAAAACAAGGGAATCCCATAATAACTCAACATCAATTGAACCAAGATAGGCGTCCCACGTAGGAAACTCACAACAACGGACTGAATGGGATACAAGATTTTGGTTTGATTGATTTTGACAATCGCAAAAAGCAAAGCGAGCAAAATACCAAAAACCGCACCGCCCAAGGTCAAGCCCAGCATGACTGGAACACGTTCAATGATAGATGGCATGGCATCAAAAACCGCACGCCAACTAAAGAGATGACCTTCTGGAATGTGTTCGAGTAAACGGTCATACCAAGATAAACCTGAAGCAAGTATCGTAAATGACATAACATTCTCCTTTCCATATCGTCATCAAAGCTTATCTTTTCTTAATGGATGAAAGCCTAGGTACTAATCAAGCCCTGACACATAGTCCCCACCAAAGTAAGTTTCGCTCAAGCTAGCCAAAGTCCCATCTTTTTTCAAAGTTTTAAGGCGTTTATTGACAAAGCTTTGGAGTTCTTTTCCTTCTTTGGTGTCCGCAAAGACAAGGTATTCTAAACCGTCTGTCTTGTCCCCAACTTGGTCGCTGAGTTTGGTCACCGTCACATCAAACCCTTGGTCCTTGGCAATGTACTCAGCTGAAATGGCATCGTATAAAATAAAGTCAATATTGCCATTTTCAACGCGTTGGACACGTGTGGTCACCCCAGTTGAGCTAGACACATAATTGATTTGAATAGGGGTTTTGTCAGGGTGATCAGTGTTCCATTTTTCAAGGATTTGCGCATAATTGGTTCCTGAAATGACTTCTGTGCTTTTACCTGATAAGTCGTCCAAACTGCTGTATTGTGTGCCTTTTTGACTGACAATAGCCGCATTTGAGCGAGAAATAGGGTCAGAGAACAGGTATTTTTGGGCACGTTGTTCATTGTAGTTAAAATCATTGGCCGCAATTTGGTAACGTCCCGCATCAATTCCTGTCAAAATGGAATCAAAAGGCGTTGTGACAAATTCGACTTGGTAGTCCTTTGAATCCTTGAAAATGGCCTTGACCACGTCAATATCGTAGCCTTTGTAGGTCTTTCCATCTTTGTAGGTAAAAGGAGCCGTATCAGAATCTGTTGCGACCTTAATCACCGTTTTACCGTCAGACTGGTTTTGTGATTGAGTTGAACAAGCCGACAAAACGGCTAGGAAAATTAGGGCTAGGGTGCTTAACAGCGTAACAGATTTCTTTTTCATAAGGCGTCCTCTTTTCTTTTAATCTGTTACAGTCTATCAAACTTAGAGCAACTTTCCCAATACATATTTTTTATAGCACTGATAAGAAAAAACTATCAAAACCATAAGCACAAAAATTGACAAAAAAAGACCTGAAACAAGCGTCGCAGATCTCTTTGAGGATTATATAATCATCGCAACAGATGATAGAGAATCATTTAGCTGGGAACAAGGTTTGGTTCCACCACATATCTTAGAAAGTTTGTTTTTTGGCTTTACGTTCTGCACGTCCTTTGGTACGGTTAGCCGCACGACGCTCACGTTTACGTTTTTCTTCAACTTTCCATTGGATTTTTTTCTTATAACCCGGTTTGATTTTTTTCTTTTTCTTCTTAACCAAACCAATCATTTCAGTATCTAATTTTTGATACGATTTTTCACGATTGGCACGGCGGTCTCGGTCATAGGTGTCTTGGAATTCGCCATTTTTAAGGACTTTTGGCACAAAGGTAATTCCCATTTTTTCCAATTCACGAATGTCTGAATCATCGCTTGGTTGGTAAAGGGTAATTGCAACGCCGCTTAGACCATTACGACCTGTACGCCCAACACGGTGCACAAAGAAGGACAAATCTTGCGGAATGGCATCATTGATAACATGACTAACCCCTTCAATATCAATACCACGCGCAGCCAAGTCAGTCGCCACCACATATTCATAAGCCATGTTTTTGATTTGGTTCATGGTACGCTTGCGTTCTCTTGGCGGAATGCCACCGTGGATTTTAGCCACTTTCAAACCATTTGATGCAAGATAGCTGTGCAACTCATCAACACGTTCCTTGGTATTGGCAAAAATCATCGCAATATAAGGACGAATGGCCTTGGTAATTGCCAAAATTTGCTCATTTTTAGCACGGCCCTTCGTTGAAATCAACCAGTTGTCAATGGTATCTGAAATCACCGTATGCGTTACGATTTTTTCCATCACAGGATTGGTCAAGTATTTCTTCAAAAATGGCTGTAATTTTTGCGGAATGGTCGCTGAAAAGACCAGAATTTGAACGTCTTTTGGCAAAGTCCCAGCAATCTTATCAACTGTATCCAAGAATCCCATGTCTAAGGTCATATCAGCCTCGTCGACAACAAAAGTGCGGGCCTTGTAGATTTTCAAATCGCCGGATTTAACCAAATCATAAATACGGCCTGGCGTTCCGATGACGATATGGGGTTGGCTGGTCTTGAGTCGCTCGATTTGTCTAGCCTTATCTGTCCCTCCAACATAGTTTGCCAAACGAACTGGTACCTCAGAATGCTTAGCAATTTGTTTAGCAGCTTGGTAAATTTGCGTGGCCAATTCACGGCTTGGGGCTGTAATAACTGCCTGAACGTCCTTACTTGTCGCATCTAATTGCTCAAAAATTGGCAATAAAAAGGTGTGGGTTTTCCCAGAACCTGTTTTTGATTCTCCCACCAAATCACGACCTAAGCGCACAACAGGAATTAACTTTTGTTGCACGGGTGTTGGGTTTTGAAAGGCTAATTCTTGAAGCGCCTCTCGAATAAAAGGTTTAAAATTAAAGTCGTTAAAAGACATTGCTACCTCGATTCTCCTTATTTCTTTTATCGTACATTCTTTTGGGCAAGCTGCTGAGCTATTCGCTCAAAAAGCACCGCCTCTATTTTCGTGAGTAAACACATGGACACCTTTTTATTATATCATTAAATGGCATATTAAGGCAAAATGACTCACTGGGATACAAAAAAGCCAAGAAAATATCTTGACTCAACTATTTTTAAAAGAGATAAAGGAAGGCTAGGGTGAGCAAGCTGCCGATAGCCCCAACGCTCCAAAGGAAGGCATCCACTCGCCATTCAGACCAGCGCTCCGCTTTTCCTGTCAATCCTCCCAATTCCAAATGGTGGTGGAAAGGCGTCATGCGGAAAATACGGCGACCTTCTCCATATTTTCGTTTGGTGTATTTGAAATAAGCCACTTGCAACATAACAGAGCTAGTTTCAAAGACATAGACAATACCAATAAGTAACAAAGTCCATTCTTGGCGAAGGGCAATGGAAATTGCTGCTAACATCGCTCCTAAAGCCAGACTTCCCACATCACCCATGAAAATTTTGGCTGGTTTGTGGTTAAAGACAAAGAAACCAAACAAAGCTCCAATCATGGTAATGATAATCAACAACACGTCAAATTGTTTTTGCACCACGGCAATCACACCGTAAGCTGCCAAACTAATGGCAACGGAAATAGAGGCCAAGCCATCAATACCATCAGTCAAATTAACCGCATTTGAAAAACCGACAATCCAAAAGAGAACAAAGAAAATGTAAAACCAACCAAGGTGAACATCAAACCCAAAGACATTCAGGTCATCGATACCACTTGAGCGAACGTGAACAAAATAGAAAATCAAACCACCGATGATTTGCAGGCTCATCTTTTGCCACGGAGTTAGTCCCTCATTGATTTGTCGAAAGATTTTGAGGAAATCATCAAGAAAACCGATAATTCCATAAATCAGAATGACCAGCAAAATCCCCGCCGTTGTCCACATGGCTGTACCAGATTCTTTTGCTACAAAAAAGCTAAAGAAGACAGTCACTAAAAGGGCAACGGTTAGAAAGACAGTTCCTCCCATAGTTGGGGTACCAGCTTTTGCCAAATGTTGCTTAACATCTTCGTGCATTTGCTGACCACCAATTTTTTTCAATTGGTAGAAACGAATGAAAGAAGGCATGGCAAGTATCGTTAAGACAAAGGATAGGATACCTGCGACAAAACTTAAAAACATCTTAATCTCCTAGAGTAATAGTAATTTTTTTAACACCTTTAATGTCGGTTTCTGAGGCGACACTTTGTTTGACGACCGTTCCAGAATCAGAGCCCTTAAACTTAATCTTGATACCTGACCAGTTCGAGAATTGTTCCACATTTTCTTTTGTCCAGCCGTACATATCAGGAACTTCTTTGAGGCTTCCTGTCCACAGTAAGATTTGTTCATTTTCAGATAAATTGCTGCCGACAGCTTTAGACATTTTCTTGATTTCGCTGCCAGTTCCCACAACAACTGGGTGAACAAGATTGTCACGGAGTTCTTGGGCGGTATCACCTGGGCTCTTGCCAATATAATCTTTGAGTTTATAAGTGGTTTCTGAGCTAGCACCTGTGACAGCTGTAGTCGTCAAGGTATCCTTCATCATCATGGCTCTTTCCAAAACAGGATTAACCACATCTTGCCAATAAAGGGCATTGAAGGCTTCTGACGGTTGTTGAAGGGTCACGTACATGATAAAATCAGGGTCTTCTGAAGGCACCATAGCAACAACAGAGTAGAGGTTGTCATTTGAGCCAGTCAAATACCCTCCACCTTCTTCAGCGGATGCTGCAATCTCAGCCGTTCCTGATTTAACCGCCACAGAATAATTCCCCACTTGGATAATTGGGCCACCAAGAGCTGCGCTATACAAGGTACCAAATTTCGGGTCTGTTCCGACGGTCACCATATAACCAAGTGTTTGATTGGCCGCATCTTCTGATACAGGATTTCCCACAACCTCAGTCGATGCCACACGGGCTGAATTATTATTTGGGTCATAAATTTGGCTGATGAATTTTGGCTCCAACATGACCCCATTGTTAGAAATCGCTGTGAAAGCACGTAACATTTGCACCTGTGTCACACCAATCCCTTGACCAAAGGCACTCATAGCAATTGTTACTTCATTGTCAGATGGTAAAATACCGCTAACCTCGTTGAGCATTCCAAAGCGAGTTGGGTAACCAAATCTAAAGCGAGTAAGATAAGTCAACCATTTGTCATTGCCCATTTTTTGTTCAAGACTAGTCATCGCAACGTTACTTGACCAAGCGAACCCTTGTGCATAGGTCAAGTATTGTACTGATGTATTTCCTTCATTGACGTTCCAGTCGTTGATAGTCGTATCGGCAATGGTAATCCCGTTGATGGTTGAAATCACTTCATTTGGTGAAAAGACCCCTTCATCAATGGCAGATGCCAAAGTCATTACTTTGATGGTTGAACCTGGCTCATAGTAGGTTTGATATAGGAGGTTGTTCCACGTTTTGAGGTTATCCACATTGTAGCCTTCAAGCGTTTGGGCATTGTAAGTTGGGCGTTGCGTTGTCGCTAAAATTTCACCTGTCTTGGCATTGACAACGGTTGCACTAGCATATTTCCCTTTGGCGTGTTCTTGGAAAATATCCATTTGCGATTCCAAATAAGATTGCAATGGCTCCGATAAAGTAGTATAAACGTCTTTCCCGTCAACCGCTTTTTTCACTTCTTTTTCCGTACCAAGAAGGAGGTTACCGTTTTTGTCTTTTTGGTAAATCACACTACCATCTGTCCCTGACAAAATGTTATTTAACGAAGCTTCAATACCAGACGTACCCACCAAACTAGAGGTTTTTCCGTCTTTATTTTCTTTTAATTGGGTCAAACCAATAAATTGAGAGGCAAAAACACCGTTTGGATAGAGGCGACCTGGCGTTGAATCAAAACCAATTCCCTTGATACCAGCTTCTTCCATGGCTTGAGCAATGGCTGACTTCTTGCTGTAAGTCAGGCCTGAGCCTGAACTACCAAAAGATACCTGGAACAAGCCTTTTTGGTTTAATTGTTCTAAGATTTTATCTTTATCAATGCCTAACTGCTCATTTAAAATCTCAGCTACCTTGTTGTACTGCGATTTTTTTACATAGAGCTTTTCACCTGTTGAAGACACATAAGATTTTGAAATAATCGCATAAACGCTATAAGTCGTTGAATCCTCAGCTAAGGCAACACCGTTGCGGTCATAAATGGTCCCACGCTTGGCTTGAACCGTGACTTCTTGCTGATAGACCTCAGAAGCTTCCTTGGATAAATTATGCCCAAACCGTGTGTCTGCTCCGATAATGATGGCGAAATTAATGATAAATATAAAAAAGAGAAAGATGGCCAGAAGCATCAGATTCTGCCCAACGTGCTCTCGATTTTTATTAGGCGTTCGTCTATCTCTTAGCACATAGCCTAAAAAACGATTTTTTAAGTTTCTCATAGACTACTCCACCTGCTTAATGTTATTTTGTTGGCTACTTAAACCTTCTTGCCCAGCAATTTTTTGAATGCGGTCGCGACTGGTCAATTCATTCACTTCCTGCTTGGCGTTGTTGTACTCCGTTTGAACATCACTAATCTGGCTGTTGAGATTGGTGATTTCCTGCTGCACTTCTAAATTGCGACTTTGTAGGTAAACAATACTAATCGCCATGATAATCGCAGTCAGGATAACAGTCCCGTAAAAGACTTTTTCGATGCGATTGAAGGTTCTCATTCGCTTTCTTAGAGCATTGGAGATCGCTATATTTCGATTATTGTTCGTCATGATTTTTGTGAACCTTTCTAGCCACTCTTAGTTTGGCTGAATGGGAGCGGTTGTTAGCTTGTAATTCTTCCTCACTTGGCAGGATTGGTTTGCGATTTACCAAAGCCAAAGTGGGCTGCATATCCTCAGGAATAAAAGGCAATCCTTTGGGAACTTCCACCGTTGAGGCTTCTTTGAACAATTGTTTGGTCAAGCGGTCCTCTAGCGAATGGAAGGTAATCACAGATATCCGACCGTCAACAGCCAACAAATCAATCGCTTGTTGAATGGATTCATCCGCCGCGCCTAGTTCGTCGTTTACTTCGATACGAATGGCTTGGAAAATTTGTTTGGCAGGATGTCCTTTTTTCTTCAATGCCTTAGCTGGTTTGGCTGACTTGATAATCTCTGCCAATTCAGTCGTTGTTTCAATCGGCTTCACTTGCCTTGCTTGCTCAATCTTACGGGCAATTTGTTTTGAAAATTTGTCTTCGCCATACTTAAAAAAAATACGAACTAAATCATGATAATCATAGGTATTGACCACATCATAAGCTGAGAGGTCTTGATCACGATTCATACGCATATCGAGCGGAGCATCTTTTTTATAAGAAAATCCACGTTGGCGTTCATCAAGCTGAGGGCTAGATACCCCTAAATCATATAAAATCCCATCAATTTCACTAACACCATGAGCGGCCAGCTGAGATTTTAAATGCCTAAAGTTGTCCTTGATGAAGGTCACTTGTCCTTTGTCAATATATGGTTTTAAACGAATGTGTGCATTATCAATAGCCGTTTGGTCTTGGTCAAACGCATAGAGGTGCCCTTTGGGACCTAGTTTTGAAAGCAAGTATTCACTATGTCCAGCACCACCCAGCGTGGCATCTACATAGATACCATCTGGCTTGACATCAAGCATATCAACGGTTTCGTGTAGAAGTACTGTTATATGATGAAAATCTTTTGTCATACCTTCCATTATAGCATAAAAAATGAAATGTCGATATAACAAGTTCCACCCTCGGGTATCCAACTGATGGGACAAACAAATAAGAGAAAACCAAACTGGCTTTCTCTTATTTCTTTCATTGTCTGATTTGCCCTTGACCGTTGATATAAAATTTGGTGCTGGTTAGGGCTTCTAGTCCCATTGGACCACGCGCATGCATTTTTTGGGTTGAAATACCAATTTCTGCTCCCAAGCCAAAGACAAAGCCATCAGTGAAACGGGTTGATGCATTGACATAAACGGCAGCTGCATCAACTTCGTCTTGGAAACGTTCCGCGTGCTCAAGGTCTTTTGTGATAATGGCTTCTGAGTGATGCGTCGTGTAGCGATTAACCCAATCAATGGCCTCATCAAGCGAGCCCACAACCTTGACAGACATCACATAATCCAAGAATTCTGTGGCATAGTCCTCTTCTGAAGCGGCTTCTGCATTTTGGAAAATGGCTAGTGCTTTGTCGTCAGCTCGGAAGGTCACAGGATGCACTTTGGCAATTTCCCTTTCCAATTGCGGCAAGAATTGATCGGCCACGGCTTCATGAACCAACAGACTTTCAGCGGCATTGCACACGCTTGGACGCTGGGTTTTCGCATTGATGACAATCTTAGTCGCCATATCAAGATCTGCCCAATCATCCACGTAAATGTGGACATTACCGACACCTGTTTCAATGACAGGCACTTTTGATTTTTCCTTAACCGTTTGAATGAGGCGAACCCCTCCACGTGGAATAAGCACGTCAATATAATCGACAGCCTGCATCAATTCCTCCGCAACAGCGTGACTGGTATCCTCAACCAACTGAACAGCATTAGCATCCACACCTGCTTGCGCTAGCGCTTTACGGATAACCGTAACAAGTGCTGTATTCGAATGAATGGCATCACGTCCACCGCGTAAAATAATGGCATTGCTGGTTTTAAAAGCTAGGCTAAACGCATCCACCGAAACATTTGGACGGCTTTCAAAAATCATCGCAATGACGCCCAAAGGCACGCGTTTTTGAACGATTTTCAAGCCATCAAGATTGGTGTAGCCACGGACCACCTGACCAATTGGGTCGGGTAGGTCAGCCACCTGACGAACCCCTTCAACAATCCCTTCAATGCGTTTGACATCCAGACGCAGACGGTCAACCATGACTGGCGAAATGCCATTGTCCTTGGCTTTGGCAACATCACGAACATTTTCAGCCAAAATAGCATCCGTTTCTGCTAACAAGGCATCTGCCACCTGACCCAAAATCTGATTTTTTTGCGCCGTACCAAGTTTTGCCAAACTTTGGCTAGCTACCTTTGCTTGTTGTCCCAATTCATCAATGTATCCCATCAAGCTCCTCCTTTACTTGACTTGTGAAAACCAGGTTCCTATCTGAGCCCCTTCTAGAACTTTCAAAATATCACGCGGATTTTCACCATTCATTAAAATCATTTGACTGTTTGCATCAAAAATCATTTGCGCACTCTTAATCTTGCTGAGCATTCCACCTGTTCCAAAACGGCTACCTGCACCACCTGCAGATTTGATAATCTCATCCGTGATTTCTGTCACTTGCTTACGAAGTTGTGCGTCATCATAGATATTTGGGTTTTTGTCGTACAAGCCGTCAATGTCTGACAACATAATCAACAAATCAGCCTTTGTCACCTTAGCAACGATAGCTGATAGACGGTCATTATCCCCAAATTTTGTTGTATGGTCCATCTCGTCCACACTGATGGCATCATTTTCATTCACAATCGGCACAATGCCCATGCTTAACAGCGTTTCAAAAGCATTGGTGAAATTCGCCAAACTTTCAGGATATTCCACCACATCACGCGTAATCAAGAGCTGACTCACTTTAGTCTGATAGTGTGCAAAAATCTGTGAATACAGACTCATCATCGCGACCTGACCAACACTTGATACAGCTTGTTGGCGAGCAATTACCGTCGGTCGTTTGTCCATGTTTAACACATTTAGTCCAAATCCCATGGCACCTGATGACACCAAAATCACATCTTTGCCCTTGTTCATCAAGCTTGAAATCACAAAGGCCAACTGGTCAAGCTTTTCCAGATTGATTTTGCCATTTGGCATGACAAGTGAACTTGTCCCAATTTTTATCACAATTCGATTAACAGTTTCAAAATTTCGTTTCATATGCCTTATTATACACTAAAAAAACAGTCCGAGGAACTGTTTTTTTTTCAGACGATAATACAAATCCGCTTAGAATATTACAAAAATGACGATTGGTTAGAGAGGGGGTCCCAAAAGAGGCGATAAATTATGAATTGATTAATGATACCTATAGCCAGTAAGAAAAGTGTCACGAGGCTATTTGCTAGAAACACATTGTTTAACAGTTGTCCGAGGTAAAGCGTAGCAGCAAACACAAGCATTCCCACAATCAGCGTCACAAAAACACTCACCATGGTCAGCCATTGCCCATAACGTCGGTTAAATAATTGCGTCACGTCCTGCCATTTTAAGTCTAACAGACGCACATCTCTTCGATAAAACCACTGTCCTTGTAGGAAAATGACTGCAAGCATTCCCACCAAAAGGCAAGCGTCAAAACAAGAGGCAATTTCAAGACAAAAAGGGAAATGACCAAGTAAGCAAGGGCAGGCACACTCGCTTGCAAGCTGACTAAAACAAGGTATTTCTGAACCAAAAAGCCTTTGAGATTGATAGGCAATGATTTGATAAAAATCAAGTCACTTCTTTCCAAAGACACGCCCACGCCGACAAAGGTATTTGCCGTGCAGGACAATCCCCCGAACATGGCACCAACCACTAAGGCCACACCAAAATAGTCACTGGAGAGCTGGGTAAAACTCACCCCACTGGTCAGAACAGGCGTGATAAAAATGGCTACATAAAATAAAGGCATGAGGTAGGTTTGTACCAAAAGCGTCGCACTTTGTAGCGTTGACAAGTGGTGGCGAACCATGACAGACGGCAAAGACCGATGCTTAATCCTTGTCTCTTTCTTTTTAGCAGAAGGCTTAGGAGCGTAAATAACTTCCCTAAAATAACTAGGTATCAGATAAGTCACAACTCCTACTGCTAAAAGCAGCATGATCAGCAAAGGCAACCAAAAATGCAAGAGAGCGAGTGTCTGAAAAGGTGCCTGAACCACATCATAAAACCCCCTAAAATACGGTAAGGATAGACGGTCTGATAAGATTCCTCCTTGCATAGTGTCTTGCGTATTAACCACGTTCATGTATAGGATAACACCCACACTTGCCACGGTTGAGATAGACATTAAAATGGTTGAAATTAGCTTGCGGTGGCGACTTCTGACAATGATTTTCCCAACCAAAGCATTCAAGTATAAGGTCAAAATGGTCGTCGATAAAAATAAAATGCTAAACATGAGTACAGTCAAGGGAATCGCCCAGATTATCCCCCTCAGTTGCTTGTAAGCGATAAATAACAAGGAAATGAGCGGGGTCAAAAAGACAGCCGTCATGCCAAAACTCGAAATGACCTTTGCCACATATAGCTCACTGGATTTTATCGGCAAGGGAGCATAAATCTTAGTGTCGTTACTTTCATAAAAAATACCGTAAAGGGCTGAAAAGCCGCTAAATAAAGACACGATCATGAAAATACCAATATAAGCCGAAAAATAACCAGGATAATGCCGAAAATCAATACCTGTGTAGAGGTAAATGTAAATGGCTGAAAACACCAAACATAAAATTCCTTGTTGCTGCATTAAGCTCTTATAGGCTGAAAAGTGCTTATTGGCACGACGTTCTTTTTTGCGTTTGGCTGCCGTAACCGACTGTGGATTAGAATAGAGGATATTGATTTTAATCAATTCCCAAATCGTTGACCAGTTCATAACCTCACCTCTATTCTTTTATCTGATGTCCTGCTAATTCAAGGTAAATGGTTTCCAAATCCTTGTTGGGATACTTAGCTTTTAAGTCTGCTAAACTCCCTATAAAAATCAATTGCCCGTGCTTTAAGATGCCAATGCGGTCACACAATTGCTCTGCCACAGCAAGAACGTGGGTCGAAAAGAGGACAATATTGCCCTCACGCGCGTGCGCCTGCATCATTTCCTTTAAATCAAAAGAAGCTTGGGGGTCTAGACCTGTCAATGGCTCATCAAGCACCCAAAGGTCAGGATTAGAGATAAGTGCCCCAATAACCACCACTTTTTGGCGCATTCCGTGCGAAAAACTGTCAATCAAGTCATCCGCTTGCTGAGCAATGTCAAACAATTGGGCCAAGTGTGCTATCCGCTCATCCGCAACAGACAGCTCAACCCCATATACCTTTGCCAAAAAGTACCAATATTCCCGCGCCGTCAAATTCAAAAAGATATCGGGCGAATCTGGCACATAACCGATGCGTTTTTTAATGGCATCACGATTTTCTGACAGAGGCAAGCCATCCACTTAAATCTCACCACGACTGGCATCAATAATGGACGTCAAAATACTGATTGCCGTCCATTATTGATGCTAGCTGGTCAATTGTATATCGGTCATTTATGATTTTCCTTTCCTTATCAAAATAGCAAAAAAAGGAAATGAGCACGAAACCACCCTTCAATGATTTCTTGACCCATTCCCTCATGATTTATCGCATTTAACCTTATGTCTATCTTAAAAAGATTCGTAAAGGCTCACAGCGTTGTCCACAGTAAAGCCATATTCTTCAAAAATCTTAGCACCTGGTGCTGATGCTCCCCAAGTATCGATAGTCAATGTTTTTCCGTTAAGACCAACATATTTGCCCCAACCAAAGCTTGAGCCAGCTTCGATTGCCAAACGTTTTGTAACAGCAGCTGGAAGAATGCTTTCTTTGTAAGCAGCATCTTGTTCGTCAAAGAGATTTTGTGCTGGCATTGAAACCACGCGCACATGAACCCCTTTGTCTGCCAAAGCAGCTTGCGCATCAAGCGCCAATTTCACTTCTGAACCTGTTGCGATAAGAATACCGTCAAGGTCACCTTTTGCTTCAGAAATGATGTAAGCTCCCTTGTTGACACCTTCTTCAGCCATTTCCTTAGTGCCTTCAAGGACAGGAAGGTTTTGACGTGTCAAGACAAGCATTGTTGGACGGTCTGTTTCTGCCAAAGCACGTTTCCAAGCAGCGTTAGTTTCATTACCATCAGCTGGACGGATAACGTTCAAGTTTGGCATTGAGCGGACACTTGCCAATTGTTCAACGGGCTCGTGTGTTGGACCATCTTCACCAACCGCAATAGAATCGTGGGTCATCACGTAGATGGTTGGCAATTGTTGAAGAGCTGCCATGCGGACGGCTGGAAGCAAGTAGTTTGAAAAGACGAAGAATGTTCCGCCATAAACACGTGTTCCACCGTGCAAGGCAATCCCGTTCATAGCAGCAGCCATGGCAAATTCACGAACCCCAAACCAGATGTTGCGACCGATGTAATTATCAGGTTGGAAATCTGTTTCCTTAGCAACCATGGTATTGTTTGAAGCCGAGAGGTCAGCTGAACCACCCCAGAATGATGGCACTTGGGCAGAAATTTGTTGGATTGCTTGTTGGCTAGACACACGGCTAGCTTGGTTAGAATCCAAGTTAAAGGCTTTAAGATCAACGTTTACAGGTTGGTTGGCAAAGGCTTTTTTGTATTCAGCTGCTAATTCTGGATAAGCCATTTCGTATTCACGGAATTTGGTTTGCCAAGCATTTTCAGCAGCTTCTCCGCGGAATTTAATACCAACTTCAAAGCGTTTTGCGACTTCTTCAGGAACGGTGAATTCAGGGTAATCCCAGCCGTAAGCTTTTTTAGCGTAAGCAATACCTTCAGCGCCAAGTGGAGCGCCGTGAACAGCTGATGTCCCTTGTTTTTCAGCACCGTAACCGATGATGGTTTTCACTTCAATGATAGATGGTTTTTCAGTTTCAGCTTTTGCATCTGCCAAGGCTTTAGCAATAGCTTCCAAATCGTTACCATCTTTCACCAAGATATGTTGCCAACCAAAAGATTCAAATTTTTCTTTGATGTCTTCTGTGAAGGCTTTTGACGTTGAACCATCTAGTGAAATGTCATTTGAATCGTAAAGAAGGATCAATTTGCCTAGTTTCAAATGCCCAGCAAGGCTAGCAGCTTCTTGGCTGACCCCTTCCATAAGACACCCATCACCATTTAATGCGTATGTATAATGATCAACGATATTAAATCCTGGTTTGTTAAATTTAGCGGCTAAATGCACTTCTGCCATAGCCATTCCGACAGCATTTGCAATCCCTTGTCCAAGAGGTCCAGTCGTTGCTTCAACACCATCTGTATGGTTGACTTCTGGGTGACCTGGTGTTTTTGAGCCCCACTGACGGAAGTTTTTCAAGTCATCCATGCTAACCTTGTAGCCTGATAGATGAAGAAGACTATATAAAAGGGCAGAACCATGTCCTGCAGAGAGCACAAAACGATCGCGGTTAGACCAAGAACGGCTAGTCTTTGGATTAACATTCATTACATGATTCCAAAGGACATAAGCCATCGGAGCAGCTCCCATTGGAAGGCCTGGGTGACCTGAATTAGCTGCTTGAATAGCATCAATCGAAAGCGTACGGACAGTGTTGACTGCCAACTGATCAATAGCATCAAATGTCATGAGTGAAACCTTTCTTTTTTAAGGACTTAAACTATAATTGTTCGGATTCTATTATATCATATCTCTTGAAAATTTTTAACTAGTAGTCTTAAAAAGCTCAGTTATTTCAAAATAACCAAGCTTCCTTTTTATGAATTTGGGTCGTCAAGGCTTCTGCCGTGCAAGCCACGTTCACGTTGCAATTGACGGAGTTTTTCAGGTGTCACGTCGTTTCCTTCCTCGTCAACTAATTTGATACCAGAGATGTGGTGAAGGAGTGAGCGGCGGTAACCTTCGATGTATTCTTTACGCAATTCAGCTTGTTCAACTTTTTCTTCACCAGTCAAACCAACTGTTTTTTTCTTGCGTGCGAGTTCATTGATACGTTCAATTTTCTTTTCAAGCATGAGTTCATTCCCAAACGTATCCTGCTAGAAAGATACGTTTTCCTTTCTATTTTGATATCTTAGCTATTTCAAGATAGCAGTAAAATCTACTCAATGAGTAGATTTTACTAGCTTATTTCGTGTTTAATTTGTTAAAGGCAGCCACGCGGCTAGCTTTAGAGCTTAATTGCGATAAAATAGCTAGACGATTATTTTTAACAGCTTCATTATCCACCATAACCATGGTATTGTCAAAGAATTTGTCAATAACTGGGCTCAAAGCAAAGAGTTGTGCCAATTTGTCGCTAGCTGTACCTGACAAGGTCAAGTCTTGTGTGGCCTTGTCCAAGGCTTTTTCATCATCATTTTCAAACAAGCTAGCGTCAACGCTCACACCTGTTGGAGCTTTTTCAGCTAGGTTAAAGACGCGTGATAAGCTTTCTACTGCTGCTTTGTAGCCTTCTGTTTGACTAGCTGCCACCAAAGCATCTACTGTTTCAAGCATTTCAGGCACGATAAGATTAGTGCTTGCTAACACAGCTTCACGAATGTCTTTTGGTGTTTTAGCTGGCATCATTTTTTCCACACGCGCACGGATAAAGTCCATCACTTCTGCTTTGTGCTCGTATGTCAAGCTATCAAATGACAAGGCATAAAGGTCGTCGAGCAATTCATCCATTGGGATAGTTAATCCAAAAACATCCATAATACGCACCACACCTGCTGTTGCACGACGTAGGGCATATGGGTCATTTGAACCTGATGGAATCAAGCCAACTGAGAAGAATGACAAGATAGTATCCAATTTATCAGCAAGGGCTAATAGAGCACCTACTTTAGTTTCTGGAAGATCACCATCAGCAGCATTTGGCAAATAATGTTCGCGAATTGCTGTGGCTACGCCTGGTTCTTCGCCTGCAAGAAGGGCATATTTTTCACCCATAATCCCTTGCAATTCATCAAACTCACCGACCATACCTGTCAATAGGTCGAATTTGTAGATTTCAGCTGCACGGGCAAGGGCTGCTTTTTCAGTTTCAGTAGCGCCAGCTTTTTCAGCAAGGTAAGCGGCAATCACTTTGCTGCGTTTCATGTGTTCTGAAAGCGAACCGATTTTTTCGTGGAAAGTCACGTTATCTAGTTTTGCGACAAGGTCCGCAATCTTAAGTTTTTGGTCTTCACGCCAGAAGAATTCACCGTCTTCCAAACGCGCCACAAGCACTTTTTCATTTCCTTTGATGACATTGTCAAGGTATTGGTCGTTACCATTACGCACGGAAATGAAGTTTGGCATCAACTTGCCGTCTTGGTCACGAACAACAAAGTAACGTTGGTGGTTTTTCATTGATGTAACAAGCACTTCTTCTGGAACGTCAAGGTATTTAGTGTCAAAACTTCCCATAAAGGCAGTTGGGTATTCGACCAAGTTCAAAACTTCGTTAAGCAAGTCGTCATCAATTTCCACTTGTACATTTTGGGCTTTTTCAATGGCTTTGATTTGGTTAACAATCATGTCTTGGCGTTCTTTGGCATCTGCAATGACAAAGACTTGACGCAAATCATCTTCATAAGAATCTGCATTTGCGATTTCAACTTCATGACCAAGGAAACGATGTCCACGGCTCACACGACCTGAATGAATATCCAAGAAATCAAGGTCAAGGTCTTCATCGTCTAATAGAACAGTCAATGTATGAACGGGACGAATGTATTCAAAGGTATTGTTTGCCCAGTGCATATTAACTGGGAAAGTCATAGCAGCTAGGATTTCTGGCAAATCTTTCAATACTTCTTCGGCAGATTTTCCAGCTTCGTGTTTGGTAACGTAAACGTATTCTTCACCTTTCACTTCGCGGAATTCAATATCGTCTGTTGTCAAACCTTTTCCACGCACAAATCCTTGAGCAGCTTTGGTGAACTGACCATCAGCATCCAAGGCGATTTTTTTAGAAGGCCCTTTGAAATCTTCTGTCAAATCAGTTTGTGCATCCGCTAAACCAGTCACACGAACCGCCAAACGACGTGGAGTTGAGAAGGTTTGGATGCTATCAAATGCCAAACGTTTGTCGTTCAAAAAGGCTGCCATACGTTTACCCAATTGTTTTTCACTTGGTGTCACGACATAAGCTGGCAATTCTTCCAAACCAAGTTCTACAAGTAAATTTTTAGTCATTATTCAGCATCCTCCTTCAATAATTGTTCACGTGTGGCTTCATCAAGAAGTGGGTAACCAAGGCGTTTGCGTTCTGCCACAAAGGTTTTAGCGACTTCACGCGCCAAATTACGAATGCGGGCAATGTAGCCAGCACGCTCTGTTACTGAAACCGCACCACGAGCATCCAGCAAATTAAAGGTATGTGAGCATTTCAAAACATAGTCATACGCTGGGTGTACCAAGTGCTCTGCCAAGCAACGTTTAGCTTCTTTTTCGTATTTTTCAAAGTTTTCAAGAAGCATGTCTTGATCTGAAATTTCAAATGAATATTTTGAATGTTCAAATTCAGGTTGTAAGAAAATTTCCCCGTATTTAACACCTGGAGCCCATTCAATATCATAGACAGAATCCACTTCTTGGATGTATGATGCCAAACGTTCCAAACCATAAGTCACTTCTGATGTCACAGGGCCTGTTTGCAAACCACCAACTTGTTGGAAATAAGTGAACTGAGTGATTTCCATACCGTCAAGCCAAACTTCCCAACCAAGACCAGCAGAACCCGTTGATGGGTTTTCCCAGTTGTCCTCAACAAAACGAATATCGTGTTCAAGTGGGTTGATGCCCAATTTTTCCAAAGATTGCAAGTACAATTCTTGAATATTGCTTGGGCTTGGTTTCATAACCACTTGGAATTGGTGGTGTTGGTAAAGACGGTTTGGGTTTTCCCCGTAACGTCCATCGGCAGGACGACGTGATGGTTCCACATAAGCTGCGTTCCATGGTTCTGGACCGATTGCACGAAGGAAGGTATAAGGGCTCATAGTACCCGCACCTTTTTCATTGTCATATGCTTGCATGAGCATGCAACCTTGGTCATTCCAAAATTGTTGCAAGGTTAGAATAATTTCTTGAAATGTTAACTTTTTCGCCATCATCTTCTCCTTAAACATTATTTCTGGTGACGCATCACAAGTGCATTTTAGCCAAAGAAAAAACCGCTAAAACACTCCCATGATACCTCATAAGGGGCGTTTAAACGCGGTTCCACCCTATTTTATTACTTCATTTTATCTGTGTCTAAACTTAGCCTTAGCTAAGCGAAAGCGCCAGTTACTCACAGCATTGTCATCCGACTCCCACCAACTCGGACTCGCTAGGGAAACGCCATAAGACCCTCTCTCTTTAGACAGTATTTTAGCACAAAAGCAAATCCCTGTCTAGGTAAAAATACTAGACAGGGAAAAAGTAGGTCACTAAATGATCTACTCTTCCCAAGCTTTTCTTCCGCCGAGGTAAGTGGCTTGTAGGTTCAAGTCTTTGTCTAGGACGATAAAGTCGGCGTGATGGCCTTTTTTGATTTGGCCACATTCGTTATCAAGTCCTACGGAAATGGCTGGGATTAAGGTTGCCATGCGAATAGCTTCGGCTTTAGACACCAAGCCCCAGTCCACAACGTGTTGCACGGCATCTTTTAGTTGGAGAATAGACCCTGCCAAGGCGCCGTTTGATTTGAGGCGTGCGGTTCCTTTTTCGACAATAACAGGAAATTCACCCAACATATAATCCCCGTCTTTTAATCCGCCAGCGCTCATGCAGTCGGTAATCAAAGCCACGTGGTCAGGGCCTTTTTGGTGGAGCAACATATCACAAGCTGATGGGTGAACATGGTGCCCATCGCAAATCAATTCGGCATAGGTATTTGGCATTTCGTAAACGGCACCAACCATACCAGGCTCACGGTGATTGAGTCCTCGCATACCATTGTAGGCGTGCACCCAAACAGAAGCACCAGCTTCAACAGCTTTGATGGCTTGGTCAAAGGTCGCATCAGAATGTCCTAAAGCCACGGTCACACCTTTGTCAGTCGCATAGTTGATAAAGTCCTCAACGTCCTCACGTTCAGGCGCTAGAGCAATCTTACGCAACAAGCCCTTAGAACTAGCCAACCATTGGTCTAACTCGCTAATAGAAGGATTACGCATATAAGAAGGGTTTTGGGCACCTTTGTATTTTTCAGTAAAGTAAGGGCCTTCGAAAAAGAGGCCTTTGATACGGGCACCGCTTTCTTGCCCTGCAAAAGCTGCTGTTGTTTGGCAAATAGCATTCAAAGTTTCAAATGATGCGGTCAAACCTGTTGGTAAAAAGCTGGTCACACCAGCTCCCAAAAGGGCACGGCTCATTGTTTCTAGTGATTCTTGGCTATTGTCCATCACATCGGCGCCCGCAAAACCATGAATATGCGTGTCCACTAGACCAGGCGCAATGCTATAACCTGTCCAATCCACAATAGTCGTATTTTCTGGCACGCTTTCTTGCCAATCTCCAAAACAATCGCCTTCGATCGCCAGGTAACCACTCGGTTTCACTTGATAAGGGTAATAAAATGCATCTGCTTTGATATAGGTTGTCATGTTGAATACCTCCGTCACTTTCTATTATAAGCAAAAGTCCTTTTTTTGTAAATGGTATATACCAAAAAAATCCTGTACAAAAAAACTTTTAAACCCAAGGTCTAAAAGCCGTTTAATCTTATATTTGTTTCTGAATCACTTTTTCCACTAGGTTGAGCGCGTGATCGGTGATGCGAGTACACGGCGAAATCAAATCAATAAAATTGATCCCAGCCAAAGGCGTGCATTCGCCAATGTTAATGCGCTGGATATGATTTTTACGAATCTGACGAGCTGACTGAGCCAATTCGCGGTGGCGTTCGACAACTTCTCCTGCCAAGACCGTGTCATTGTCAATAATCACCTTGAGGGCATCAAGGACCATGCGGTGCGTGTTGCTATAAAGTTGGTTAACTTCCTTTATCGCAGCTGGCGAAAAGAGAACGCCTTTAGACTGGTTGTAAGTCATCAAATGAACCAAGTTCACGCTGTGGTCGCCAATTCGCTCCAAATCGCGCGTGGCATCCAAAAGGCTAGAAAGCACTTCTCCCTCATGCTGAGTCAAGGATTCACTCGACAATTCAACCAAATACTTCGTCAATTCCTCGTCCACACGATTGACGGTGTCTTCTAGAAGTTCCGTTTTCTCAGCGTAGCTGTTGTCAGCTGTATCAAAAAAGAGAAAGGCAGCTTCAAAACTCTGTGTCGCATAAGCGCCCAAGTGAATCAACTCTTTCTTGGCATTTCCAAGGGCAATAGCTGGCGCTTGTTTCAACAAAAGGCGGTCAAGGTAAACCGTTTCGTATGGCACCACCTCATCATCTCCTGGGATGAGTTTAGTAACCAGATAAGCCAAGGTTCCAATGAAAGGAAAGAGCAAAACGGTATTGGTGATATTGAAGGTTCCATGGGCAAAAGCAATTGTCATAGCGTGCGTCAAATGCAACTCTCCTTGCAGCCACTCCATAAAATATATAAATGGCGAAAGCACAATCATAAACAAGATGGTTCCAATGACGTTAAACAAGACATGGGCACCAGCAACACGTTTGGCAGACACATTAGCTCCCAGAGCTGCTAGAACTGCGGTGATACAGGTTCCGATATTGCTTCCCAAAAGAATCGGAATAGCCCCATGCAAATCGATTAAATTACCCGTGTACAGGCTCTGCAAAATCCCAATAATGGCTGCTGAAGATTGAATAATCATAGTCAAAACCGTTCCAATCACCACTCCCATAATCGGTCTATCCCCAAGTGTCGTCAGGTAATCCTGAAAGGCTGGAATGGATTTGAGAGGCTCCATAGCACCACTCATAATATTGAAGGCAAAGAAGATACCACCAACCCCGAAAATAATCCGACCAAGATTGTTCAAGGTCCGATTTGAAGTGAAAAAGAGCAGGGCCGAACCGACAAAAATCATTGGCAGGCCATAATCACCTAAGTTAAATCCGATCAAAAAAGAAGTGATGGTTGTTCCAATATTTGCTCCCATGATAATACCAATGGCTTGTCTTAGGGTCAACAGTCCCGCCGACACCAAGCTAACAGTAATTACCGTCACCCCTGAACTAGACTGGATAAGCGCTGACATGGCGATTCCCACAAGAACGCCTAAAAAGGGATTACTGGTGTATTTGTCAATGTAATAACGCAAACGGTCACCAGCTGATTGTTGGAGAGCATCTCCCATATACTTGATGCTAAATAGGAAAAGCCCCAAACCACCAAAAAAACTAAAAGCAATCTCTTGCCAATTTATTGACACAGTGTTATCCTCAAATATTATATTTTTTTCGTAAAAAAGACGATATGTCCACTTTAATGTATTCCAGACAAACAGACAATACTTTACTGTATTTTTACACGTTTGTAAAAAAACTGATTTTTCTAACAACTCGTTTTCTAAAAGAAACCTTAAAAAGTTAGAGGATTTTTTTAAAAAGGGAATCCCTGTCTATTTCTGTGGTATAATGATATAAAATGGTCTGTTTATGACAGACGTTTTAGCGTGTTAGCTTAGTAAGATAACAGCATATTTTATTATTAAATTCTCAAAGGAGTTGTCATGAAACGCTCAAAAAGTGAAGTCACTTATCTTATTCTTAGTATCATTTTAGTTGCTCTTGCGGCTGGTATTTACTTAATTTTCGGCAATAGCCAGACCAAAGCGTCAAGCACAGAACCAACAAGCTCTTCTGTTGCCTCTTCTTCAACAACCAGCGAAGAAGAATTGGAAGAAAAAGCAAAAGCTTCTCTAGCCGAAGCCCAAGACAAACGCACATCAGAAGCGATTACCAATGCTCAAGCTGCGATTAACAAATTGTCTGACGAAGCTAAGAAAACCGATTTGCAATCGCAATTGGACGCTATTTCAGCTGAAATCAACAATGAAAGCAATGCCGAAAGTGCCGTTGCAGCTGCCGAAGCAGAACAAACCTCTGCTAATGTCACTGCCGCACAAGATGCTGTTGACACCGTAACTAATCAAGATGTTAAAGACCAATTGCAAACGCGTATCGATGCTGTTGCCAATGCTATCTCTGCTCGTTCAGCAAGTGTTGCAACACAAACAACACCAAGCTCAGCGACGACAACACACGCTTCAACGGCTGACGATACAACAACTTACAACAACAATTACAGCAGCAGTCAAACCTACGGTTACAATACCTACTCAGATTCTACTGCGACAAGCAGCAGCCAAACTTACTACGGCTACTAAAATGCACATGACAAAAGGTCTAGGAGTTAAACTCCTAGACCTTTTAATGGGTTTCATATCCTAGTAACAAACCGCCTCTTTCACTGTAAAAACTACATAAACCAGAAGCATTGACAAATTGGATATCTGCTTTTGGAAACAAATCACGAAGCTTGTCACGCAATTGTTGGCAGGCTTTTTCATTGCCTGCGTGGGTAATCATGACCTTGTCTCCTTGGTAACCAGCTGCCAGCATCTCGTTAACAGTGGCCTGAATGGCTTTTTTCTGACCTCTTGCCTTGTGCAACAAATCAAGCGTTCCTTCGGGGCTGGCTTGCCCAACCATGCGGATATTGAGCAAACCGACAACCTTACCGACCAATTTATTCAAACGGCCGTTATTGACCAGATTATCCACATGTTCTAGGATGAAAAGCAGTCTTGTTTTGGCTTGGTAACGTTCGAATGCCTCGAGCACTTGGTCAAAAGAAAGTCCTGATAAAATCAAACGTTTTAACTCCAAGACCAGCAAATCGATTTCACCACCAGCTGACAAGGAATCAATCACATGGATATTGACGTTGGGATGCTCTTCTAATAACATTTGCTTGGCAATCTGAGCACTATTGTGACTACCTGATAAAGCCCCTGTAATGGTGATAACAATGATATTATCAGCACCTTGGTAAGCTCGTAAGAAAGCGTCTGGGCTAGGACAGCTCGACTTTGACGGCACGGATTTTTCATATAAGGTGTCCATCATAGCCTCAACATCCAAGCCTTCATCGTCCACAAAAAGTTCTGAACCAATTTGTAAGGTCAGGGGGACATTTTGAAAGGCTAAATCTTTTTCGGGTACACCAATGTCCTTAAAATCACAACCCGAATCTGTCACAATTTTCCAACTCATCTCTATTTCCTCGTTTCCTTGCATCATATACTTTGATTACCAAAGTATTTCTTTCTCAATTATATCATTAAAAGCTTACGGAAACTATAAAAAGCTCGTGTTCTTAAAAAAGTCTTGCTCCACAAAAACTTTGGAACAAGACTTTGCTGTTAATCTTTTAAAACGTAATCGTAAATAGCTTTGGCAACACCTGCTTGGTCGTTTACCGTGGTTTGGTAACGGCAGATTTCTTTGACCTCATCAGTCGCATTGCCCATGGCAACACTATGAGTAGCAAATTGCAACATTTCCAAATCATTTGCCGCATCGCCAATCGCCATGACGTCATCAGGGCTAAAGCCTAGTTTTTCTGACAAAGCTTTTAAGGCCGTCGCCTTGGTGTAGCCTTTTGGCATGGCTTCAAAGATATAAGGCTGGCTACGTACCACGCTAAAATCTGCTGCCAAATCCACTTCCTTGGCTGCTTGGAAAGGATTTAAAACAGGTGCTTTTGCCATGTACATGGCTTGGAAAATGATTTCTGAGCTGTCTTTGATTGCCTCAAGGCTGATGGCTTTGGCTGTGTCAAAGACCAAGCCAGCGTCGTACTGCACCAATTCTGGGACGACATCACCGACAGCATAATAATGCTTTTCACCTGTCAAGGTCAAGTAAACCTCTGGAAAATCACGCACAGCCGCTTGTAATTGGTCCAGCTCCTCATTGGTGATTTGGGCATAACTCATCAATTCCCAATTTTTTGTGTTGTAAATGCTGCAGCCATTGTTCATGATGATGTATTCTTCATCAGTCAGCCCCAATTGTTCAAAATAAGGCACAATGCCAGATTTTGGGCGTCCTGTGCAGAGCACGATTTTTACGCCTGCTTGTGCTGCCGCTTGAATGGCTGAGATGTTTTCTTTGGGAATTTTTTTCTCTGAATTTAGCAAAGTGCCGTCTAAATCAATTGCGATGAGTTTAATCATGTGGTGTCACCTTTCCTTTTATTTTTGGTAAATGCCATTGACGTTTGTAACCTATCATGCGAAGAATAACCAAGACCAGCACCAGGGCATAGTAGCCCGTGTCACTTGTCACAATGCCAAAATAAAGAACAAATGCCGCTAAAATAGACCAGCCCGCATAGACCTCACTACGCAAGATACCAGGTTTTCGCCCTGCTAAGACATCTCGGACCACACCGCCACCAGCTCCTGTTAGAACTGCTGCGACAATCACCGCGCTTAAAGGCTGCTGCAATTTCATGGCATACATGGCACCTTGGACGCTAAAAGAGGCTAAACCAATCGCATCTGTCAAGACTTCTGCTTTTAGCCAACCCTTTGTCACAACATTTGGAAACAACATAATCAGCAACATAGCCGCCAAAGCAAAATAAAACGCATCCCCTTGCGACCACAGCGTTCCAATTGGCAAGCCAATCAGCAAATTGCGGATAGCACCACCGCCAAAAGCCGTGACAAAGCCCAAGATGAACATGCCTAAAATATCAAAATCTTCTTCCATTGCCACAATAGCCCCTGATACGGCAAAGGCAATGGTACCAATAATGGTCAATAAATCCCAAACGTCTATCGTCATACCAATCCAAACCTATTTTTCTTACGCAACTAGTGTATCATTTTTAAGGCCATAAAAAAACATTTTTCAGTATTTAATTAGCCTTTATCTCTTTACCAAGGGCGTACTTGGTGCCTTTTAAAGCACGTTGAAGTGAGAATTTAAATGGTCTGCCTGTGATAGTGGCTTGTTTTTTATCCAAATCCACGACCACTTTTTCCACACCATGAACGGCTGATAATTTTTCAGTGACGGTTTTGGCGCAACCATCGCATTTCATTCCAGTAACTTCATATGTTCTTTCCATCAGAATACCTCCTGTTTTTTAGCAATCTAAGTTAATTTAATGTATTTCAAACGAAGGGCGTTAAGCACAACAGATACTGAACTAAAGCCCATAGCCAAACCAGCAATCATTGGGTTGAGTAGGGGACCACTAAAGAGGTAGAGGACACCCATGGCAACTGGGATAGCCAAGATATTGTAAATGAAAGCCCAGAATAGATTTTCCTTGATGACCCTAATGGTCAAACGGCTAATAGACAAAGCTTTCAAGACATCTGAGATACTTGCTTTCATCAAGATAATATCGGCAGATTCAATGGCAATATCTGCACCTGAACCAATGGCAATACCAATATCAGCTACTGCTAAGGCAGGGGCATCGTTGATACCATCACCAACCATGGCAACTTTCTTACCTTGAGCTTGCAAATCCTTAATCACACGAGATTTTTGGTCTGGCAAAACATCACTAATAACCGTTGTAATGCCAACTTGTTTGGCAATGGCCTTGGCCGTTTGTTCATTATCACCAGTTAACATCACCACATCCAAACCAGCAGCTTGCAACTTGGCAACTGTTTCTTTACTATCTGATTTAATCAAATCAGCAACGGTAATAACACCCAATAAATGCTTCTTATCTGCCACATAAATAGGGGTTTGACCTTTTTGCGTGGCTTGTTTGACTGCATCTTCTGCTTGGGTAAGGTTGATTTGATGGTTTGCCATCAATTTATGATTACCGACGTACAAGGTTTGACCGTCACAGTCAGCCTGCAAGCCCAGACCTGTCAAAGACTCGAAATTATCCACAGCGACTAAAGACAAGTCTGATTCGTCAGCTTTTTCCACAATGGCTTGGCTCAAAGGGTGTTCAGAGAATTTTTCAATCGAAGCCACTTGGCTAAGCAAACGGTCCTTATCACCTTGATAGGCAAAGATATCCACAACTTGCGGTTTCCCTTGGGTAATGGTACCTGTCTTATCAAAGACGATGGCATTTAAATGGTGGGCATTTTCAAGATTATCGCCTCGTTTGTAAAGAATACCATTTTCAGCACCACGACCAGTACCGACCATGATAGCGGTCGGAGTTGCCAATCCCAAGGCACAAGGACAAGCAATAACCAAGATGGCAATGGCAACTTGAAGGGCGAAAACAAAGCTCTTGCCCATGAGCAAATACCAAAAGAGGAAGGTCACAATTGCGATAACCATAACCGTTGGGACAAAGACACCAGCCACACGGTCAGCAATCTTGGCAATAGGTGCTTTGGTTTGTTGGGCATCTTCAACCAATTTGATGATTTGAGATAACAAGGTATCGCCACCGACTTTTTCGGCACGAATGGTCAAGGCACCTTGTCCATTGATTGAAGCACCGTAAACCTTATCATCCACAACTTTTTCAACAGGGATACTTTCACCCGTCAACATGGATTCATCGATGGCACTATGTCCTGATACCACAACCCCATCCACAGGGACCTTTTCACCTGGTTTTACCAAAAGCATATCTCCGACCACCACATCTTCTATGGGGATAGAGATTTCCTTGCCGTCACGGATAACAGTGGCTTCCTTAGCAGATAAGGTCATCAATTTCTTAATGGCACCTGAGGTCCGACCTTTAGACAAGGTTTCAAAATATTTACCTAAGGTAATCAAGGTCAAGATAACCGCCACAGATTCAAAGTAAAGCATATGAACAGCATGAAGGTGACCAGCGAAAATTTGGCACATGCTGTAAATACTATAAACAAAGGCGGCACTTGTTGCTAGAGCAACCAGGGCATCCATATTAGGGTGACCCTTGCTCAATGATTTAAAACCACTAATGTAAAAGCGGCGACCAAAGTACATGACGGGTAAAGTCAAAAGCAATTCTATCACGGCATGCACCATGGGATGAGCTGACATTGACATGAATTGTGGCACCCAAAGCCCCATCATGCTCCCCATTGAAATGTAAAGCAAAGGCACGGTAAAGACAGCAGACCAGACGAACTTACGCCACATATTTTGGGTTTCTTCGTCTTGACGCTCTGCTTGGCTCTTTGATGTTTTAGGGTCAAAAACAGAGGCACTGTACCCTGCGTCTGACACTGCCTTTTCAATCATGCTTTCAGTGACAACATCAGGGTCATACTCAACCGTCATTTTTTCAGTTGTGAGGTTGACAACAACGGACTGCACATGGTCTAACTTTTTGACAGTCTCTTCAATCGTTACCGCACAGGACGCACACGTCATCCCATCAATCACAAAAACTTCTTTTTTTGACATGGCTAAACCTCTTCTCGTATGTGTGTTTTGCTACTCTAAAGTCAAGTGTTCCTTGCAACGGCATTGCCCATCAACACAATCACAAGGCACTTCTTCCAAGACATTTTCTTTCCTAGCTAAAAGCGTTTCGTCTAATAAGGTCACATCTGCCTCCGTCATCGGCATGGATTCTAGGAGATGCTTAACGATTTCCACATGCTTTCGCTGGCAAAACTTATTAAAGAAATCCGTTGTTTCTTGCTTCATGACTTCATTTTCTGAAATCAAAGCCGAATAACGAAAAGACTTTCCAACCTTTTGCGTGCTCAGATAACCCTTATCCACAAGACGTTTCAACAAAGTCTTAACCGTCGAAGCCGTCCAATCGGTCTTATCTTCAAGAATGTCTAAAATCTCACTGCTCGTCGTTTCTTCCTTGGTCCAAACAACCCGCATGATTTCCCATTCTGCATTTGAAATAGCCATCTGCTCTCCTTTCTCATTTCTTATCGTCTACATTTGTAATCTTATTATAAGTCTATCGTTTGCGTTTGTCAACAGTATAAAACAAAAAAATAAAACACATTGCCAAAATCAAAGCAATCTGTTTCATCTAGCGTATTATTCTTTAATATAATGGCATCCTCCCCCTGCTACTAGCCAAGAAGTTTCAAATCTAGCTCTCATTTCTGATAACTACTGATAACTTCTTCTAAGGCTTGCAGACTATCGACAAAGAGAACCTTGTCACGGTCAGCTGTCGTTAAAAATCCCGCACTGACCATCTGGTCAAATTGGATTTTGAGGCTATCATAATAACCATTAGCATTAAAAAGCAAGCAAGGCTTGTCGTGTTGTCCCACGCGCGCCCAAGAAATCGCCTGACTAATCTCTTCAAGCGTTCCAGGACCACCTGGAAAGGCAACCAAAACATCACCCATTTCCATTAACAGACGCTTACGCTCATCCATATCAGCTACAATACGCAGCTGCGTCAAACCTTGGTGGACTTCCTCACGTTTTTGAAGAAAATCTGGCATAATGCCGTAAACCTTTCCACCATGAGCCAAGACCCGATCTGCCAAAAGTCCCATCAACCCAGTCTGACTCCCGCCATAAACCAAATCATATCCCTTTTGCGCCATCCAATCGCCAAAAGCCTCCACACTGTCACGGTAGATCGGATTGCCCATACTTGACGCTAAATACACTGTGATTTTCATTTTATTGCCTTCCTCATTTCAAAAAACACCTCCATTATAGCATAAAAAGAACCCACTTGTTAGTGAGCTCTTCAATCGTTTAGTTTTTACTCTCCAAATCACGAAGCATTTGGTCAATTTTATTACCGTATTCGATAGATTCGTCCTTGATGAAGGTCAAATCAGGAATTTTATACATGGTCAAGTTACGACCCAACTCACGTTTGATGGTTCCTGTTGCCTTTTCAAGACCAATTTGTGCCTTTTGATTATCTGAGGCAAGATCAGAGTGAATGGTGTAATAAACTTTTGCCATTGACAAATCCCCAAGCATTTGAACATCTGTGATAGTCACATCTTGAACACGAGGGTCACGCACTTTTTTATGCAAAATCTCATTCACTTCCCGTTTGATTTCCATACCAACACGGTCAATACGATGATTAGCCATAATCTTTGTCCTTTCTATTGTTTTGAAAAAGCTAGGCTAAGCAAACCTAGCTTTTATTCATTTCTCACATGTAACTATGTAACGTTTAGGCAATGCACCATAGTGCTTGCCGTATTCCCATTAGAGGCATTTGCCTCAATGGGAATTAACGTTTCACTTCTTCCATAATGTAAGCTTCGATAACGTCATCCACTTTGATGTCGTTGAAGTTTTCAATCATCAAACCACCTTCTTGGGCGTTTCCGACTTCTTTAACGTCATCTTTGAAGTGTTTCAAGCTGGCAAGTTTGCCATCAAAGATAACGACACCGTCACGGATAACACGGGCACTAGCGTCACGTGTGATTTTACCACTTGTAACCATAAATCCTCCGATAGTACCCACTTTAGAGACTTTGAAGATTTCACGGATAATAGCTTCCCCGATAACTTTTTCTTTGAATTCAGGGTCAAGCATACCTTTCATGGCATCTTCTACTTCTTCAATAACTTTGTAGATAATTGAGTGAAGGCGAATATCCACTTCATCTTCTTCTGCTTGTTGACGCGCTTGTGGAGTAGGGCGGACGTTAAATCCAATGATAAAGGCATTTGATGCTTCTGCCAAGGTCACGTCAGATTCGTTGATTGCACCGACAGCAGAGTGAACAACGCTCACTTTAACGCCTTCAACATCGATTTTAAGAAGTGAGGCAGCAAGGGCTTCAACAGAACCTTGTACATCGGCTTTGATAATCACGTTAACGGTCTTAACTTCACCAGCTTTAAGCGTATCAAAGAGATTTTCAAGGCTGACACGTTGAGTGGCTTGACGTTGTTTCATCAAGGTACGTTTGGCACGTTCTTCACCAGCTGCACGCGCTGCTTTTTCATCCTCGTAAACAGCAAAATGGTCACCTGCCATTGGGGCTTCGTTTAGACCTGTGATTGAAACAGGGGTTGATGGTTCTGCTGTTTTCACGCGACGACCAAGGTCATTGGTCATGGCACGCACACGTCCAAAGGTATTTCCGACAACAATAGGATCTTGCACATGAAGGGTACCTTGTTGAACAAGAAGAGTTGCCACAGCACCTTTTCCTTTATCAAGACGCGCTTCAATAACTGTACCAATCGCACGAACGGTTGGGTCTGCTTTCAATTCTTCCATTTCAGCTACAAGAAGAACGGTTTCAAGCAATTCATCGATGTTCTTACCAAATTTGGCAGAAATTTCAACGAATTCACAATCCCCACCCCAAGCTGTTGAGATGATACCGTGTTCTGCCAATTCACCAATAACACGTTCTGGGTTGGCACCTGGTTTATCAATTTTGTTGATTGCAACGATGATTGGGACACCAGCAGCTTTAGAGTGGTTAATGGCTTCGACCGTTTGAGGCATAACACCGTCATCAGCAGCAACAATCAAGATTGTAATATCTGTGATTGACGCACCACGCGCACGCATTGATGTAAAGGCCGCGTGTCCTGGCGTATCAAGGAAAGTGATTTTCTTGCCACCTTCAACAATTTGGTAAGCCCCGATGTGTTGTGTGATACCACCAGCTTCGCCTGTAGCGACACGTGAATTACGAAGGGTATCAAGAAGGGTTGTTTTACCATGGTCAACGTGTCCCATGATGGTAACAACAGGCGCGCGCTCAACCATTTTATCTGGATTGAGGTAGTTTTCATCTTCAAAGAAACGATCAATATCGGCATTGTCCACTTCCACTTTTTTGTGGGCTTCAATACCGTAATCCACCATCAACAATTCAATGGTATCACCGTCAAGAGATTGGTTTTGAGTGGCCATAACGCCCATCATAAAGAGTTTTTTAACAATCTCAGCTGGTTCACGTTTGATACGTTTTGCGATTTCTGCAACAGTCATCCCTTCAGTATATTCAAATTCCTTAGGCAATTCGTGGAATTTGCGTTCTGTGACTGGTTTTGGTGCTTGGTTGCGATTGTGTTTGCCTTTTTTGTTTTTATTACTGTTCCAATTACTATTTTTTTGATTTCTCACTTGATTTTGACTATTCCGGTTTTTTCTAGTTTTGCGTGGACCGTCCTCATTATCATGATTATAATCTCGTGGTTTTTCAGGACGAGCCTGTTTTTTACGACGTTTATCAATTGCTTGAGAAGCAGGTTCTGCTGCTGCAACTGGTGATAAAGGTATTTCTTTATTAGTCACCTTTTTTGTTTCCTCAGCTTTCTGTTTTGCTTCTAAGCGAGCCTCCTGTTCTTTTTCTCGCGTCTGTTTTGCACGACGTTTGGCTTCTTCTTGCTCATGGAAACGTGTTTCACTTTGGCGTGAGTACTCTGCATTTTGTTCAGCTTTCAGGGCTGCCGCACGCGCTTTAAAGTCAATACGTGGCTTCTGAGCTTGTGACGGTTGAGCAGAACGGTTTATTCTAGTCTGCTGACGGTTAGCTTGATGCCCTCTTTGAGCATCTTTGCCATACCTTGCTGACTTAGCAGGCTGTTGTGAACGGTGGTTGCCGTCTTGCTCTTGATGACGTTTTTTACCACCTTTATTCGCATTCGCACGTTTTTCAGCTTGTGCTTTCGCACGAGCCTCACGTTCGGCTTTAAAATTGCGGCTTTTTGGTTTCGCTGTCGTTAGTTTTGCAGCAGAAGCTTCAGGAGTCTTAGCGGCTAGCTGTTCTGCTGATTTTGCTGACGGAGGCGTCTGTTTTGATTCTGACAATTTTGCAACAATACGCTTTACATCAGCTTCTTCTACGCTAGAAGAATGGCTTTTAACCGCAATACCAAGTTGTTGTGCATATTCGACAACTTCCTTACTTGGACGGCCCATTTCTTTAGCAATTTCATACAATCTTTTCTTTGACAATAGTGATGTCCTCCTATTCTTTTAGTTCATAAGAGTCCTCATTTTCTTTGAAAATCCAGCGTCTGCGATAGCAATGACCTTACGAGGCTTACCAAGGGCAGCACTTAATTCCAGTGTACTAAACACTGTGGAGACTTCTACGTTATAATAATGACTTTTATCAGTTGTTTTCTTGGTTAAATTGACACCAGCATCATTGGCTAGGAAAATAAATTGTGCTTTACCCGTTTGAATTGCCTTAATGACTAACTCTTCACCTGAAATCACTTTTCCTGCACGCTGTGCTAAACCAATTAAATGAGATAATTTTTCGCGATTATTCAAGGCCCAACTCTCTTCTTTTCACTTTGTGATCAACATAAGCAATCAATTCATCGTAAAAGGCTTCTGGAACATCCATTGAAAAGCTACGATTAAAGACCTTTTTAGCTTTGGCTTGAATGGCTTCGTTAATATCTAATTTGATGTAGGCACCACGACCGTTTTTCTTACCAGTTGGATCGATAAAAATCTCGCCTTCTTTATTTTTCACAATGCGAAGCAAATCACGTTTATCAATGACTTCTCCTGAAACAACTGATTTTCTTAAAGGTATTTTACGTGTTTTAGCCATCAAACACCTCTATCTTTCTTATTCTGTATCGTCGTCTGACAGAAGATCTGATTTAGTCGTATCCTCGACTTCAACGGTTTCATCAACGATAGCTGATGTTACAGCCTCTTCAATAGCTTCATCCACCATAGCTGATGCAACGCTATCTTCGACAACTTCTTCAACAAGTTCAGTTTGCGCTTCACGTTCTGCTTCAAGGGCTTCATACTCAGAAGCTGACTTGATATCAATGCGATAGCCTGTCAAATGTGCAGCCAAACGAACATTTTGACCACGGCGACCGATAGCTAGCGACAATTTGTTGTCTGGCACAACAACTGTTGCGCGTTTGCTATCTGCTTCGTCAAACAAGACCATATCAACTTCAGCGGGTGCAATAGCATTGTAGATGAACTCTGCTGGGTCTTCTACCCATTGAATCACATCGATGTTTTCTTCAACAGGTACTTCCACACCTGCTTTAGCATCGTAGCGTTTTGGATGGAATTTGCTAATCACACGTTTGATGTTGCTTCCACCACGTCCGACAATCGTTCCGATAGCATCCACGTTTGGATTGTGGCTACGAACAGCCACTTTGGTACGGTCACCAGCTTCACGTGAAACGTTCATGATTTCAACTGTTCCATCAAACACTTCGGGAATTTCTTGTTCCATGATGCGTTTGATAAATTGTGGGTGGCTACGGCTAACAAAGACATTCACACCTTTTGGATTGTTTTCCACTTTGTAAACGTAAACTTCGATACGGTCGTGTGATTTGAAGGTTTCACCAGGAATTTGGTCTTGGTGTGACAATTGAGCTTCTAATGAACCAAGATTCACATAAATGAAACGTTGGTCGAAACGCTCAACTGTCCCTGTCATGATTTCACCTTCGTGTTGTTTGTACTCATTATAAGTCACTTCACGAATTTGGCGACGCATTTTTTCCATGATGGTTTGTTTTGCTGATTGCGCCGCAACACGACCAAATTCAGCCACTGATTCTTCAAAGCGAATCTTGTCCCCAAGCTCATAAGCTGAACTAATTTTCAACGCATCGGATAAGCTGATTTCTAAACGGCTATCAAAAACCTCTTCAACAACTTCACGCACTGTATAAACTTTAAAATCAGCAGTTTTTTCATCAAATTCAATCACACATGATTCTGATTGGCCGTAGCGGCGTTTATAAGCTGATTTCAAAGATTCTTTGACAGCATCAATGATGTCTTCTTTGTTAATATGTTTTTCTTCTTCCAAAATACGGAAGGCTTCCAGCATTTCTTTGCTCATTTTTTTCATAGCCCTATCACAAGTAGAGCCTTATCCTTTCGTTTTAAATCTATTCTCACATTAAAAAGCAAAAAACGTTAGTGACATTTCCTTTGACTACAACTTCACTGCCAAGCGAGCTTTAGCAACTGTTGCATATGGAATGTCTACTGTTTTTTTCTTGGTTTTATCCAAATATTCCATGGTCAATACCTCACCATCAAAAGCGACAAGGTCACCTTGAAATACTTTCACTTTGTCAATTGCCTTGTAAAGGCTGACATTGATGTAAGAGCCGACAGCTTTTTCCAAAGCTTCCTTTGTTTTTAAAGGACGCTCTAAACCAGGGCTAGCCACTTCCAACATGTATTGGTCTGGAAATGGGTCTGGCTGAATATTATCTAATAAAGGGCTAATAATCTCAGTCAAATCAGCGGTGTCATTAACCGTAATCCCACCAGGCTTATCCACTAAGACACTAAGAACATAGTCACTTCCCATTTTTCCGTACTCAACATCCACCAATTCAAATGGGTCTTGAATGGCAGGTGCGATAACTTCTGTGACACGTTCAATAATCACATTAGCATTTGCGATGACAATCCCCTCCTTCGTTTGACAAAATACCAGTAAAAACCACTTAAAAAGCAGATTTTACCGCCTACTAACATCTCTCACTGCCATTATACAACGGATTAAAAGGACTTGCAGAGCCAAAGGTTTAGCCGTTTGTGGCAGGAGTCACACATAAGAGGCGAAGTTACAAACTCCGCCTCCTCTTATGTATTTGTTACTATCATATCATACTCTTTTAAAAATGACAAGGCAGCAGCACAAGAGACCAAAATCCTATTCTTTTAGATTGGCTAACAGGTCGGCTGTCTTGTGAAATCCTGGTTTATAAGTCTTACCAAATAACTTCTTAGTCATGGCATTAAAACTATAATGGTCATCTAAGATAAGCACCTCGTCATAAGATTTTAAAATGTATAAAAAGGTTGAATCGCTAAGGTCAAAATCCTCTCTACCATCGACATTGACATTCCAAAGGTAATAACGTGCCGCTCGGATAAGATAGTAGTTGTCAATTTTTTCTTTGTCTGAGCTGACAAGCAGGATTTTCGTCTTAGATGGTGTCATGCGATTGCCTGTCAAATGGCGTAATTCTTCCAAGGACTGTACTCTTTCGTACTCATTACTGTGTCTGATTTCATTGATTTCTGATAAGAGCATAAAGACAGAAAAACCAATCAAGGCTAAGCTTGTGTACTGGTACAATCGCTTGGTGCCTAGGTTTTTAAAGGAACGCAGGTTGCGTTTCTCAAATGTTTTTTCATACAAAGAGCGGTCCGTTTCTCTGGCTAAAAGCATAACCATCAAACCAAAGGCCATAATAACCATACTAGATGCATAACGATCAAAACCAGCTAGTTCCAAGGCTTCGTCCGTTGGCATAGCCGTCAAATACATCAACAAAATCCCAACGTAATAGGCCACAATCATTACATCTAGCAATACCCAAGTGGCCAATAAACGTCTGAATCGATGAGCAAAAAGACCAAAACCAATCACAGCAACTAGCATGACAAGGTTTAGCCCGATAATGCCACGCGTTGCCAGACTACCAAATTGAAAGACTTCTTTTGTGAAATGGGTTATGATTTCTTGTGCCACATCATCCATATGCCCTGCCAGTATTGGTCAATTTCTGAAAAAGACACCGCGTGCTTAGCTTTAGACACATTGGTAAAGTTGAGGCTCATGTGTATTTGCCAAAGGAGATAAGGAAGAAAACTAAGTCCTGCAGTCAACAAAGCTGGAAATAGGTTCCACCATCTGATGATTTTGCGCCGTATCAAGCGAGCCACAAAAAACAAATAGACAAACAAGGCAATGGCCACAAAGAAAAGTCCACTCACCTTAACAATGCTCAAAAGACCTAAAACCACCAAGGTGTGCAAGGACATCCGCCAAAATTGATTGCGGTAAGCAAAGCAGCCTGCGATTGCTGCTAAAGCCAGCACAGGCAAGAGAAAATCCACCAAAAGATTGTTCAAACGAATGGCAATATTAAAAACATTGAACACAGCAAAAGTGGCAAAAATCATTGCTGAGGGCAAGGCGCGGCGTTCATCACGCAAGGCAGCAAACATGGCATACGAGCCTGACAAGATAAGAACCAATTGCCCTACCAACATGACACCTTCTGAAAATCCGACAACCTTGGTAAAGAAGTAAATAAATAAAGAACTTCCCACAGGATACGTGTAAAAATCAATGATAGTATCTTGTTGCGTTGGTAGGCTATCATTGATAAATAAAAATTTGACGATACTGCCCCAATGGGTGAAATTATCAAAGTGAAGCAATGGCGATTGCAATAAAACTGCACCAAAAAGCAAGAGATAGAGCAACATAGCAAGAGCTGTAAAATCAAGCCCTCTGATGCTATCTTTCTTGGTCATATATCGCCAGATCTGATACATGCTCAAAATAGCACCTAGTCCACAAATACCATAAACAGCACCCAGTAAAATATTTAATAAACTCGCAACATATAATATCAAGGTAATCGCTGAGAAGGTAAACACCCAAGTCAAACGGCGGTTCATCTTCAAACGATTACGGAAAAAGGCAGTATAGCCGCCCGTCAAAAAGACAAATAAACTTAATCTTAAAATGGTCATATCGTTCCTTTCCAATAGCAATAAAAGGGATAATGCCTCACATCATCTCTCTTACCATAAAAGCAAACAACTCCTTTCATTCTTTCGATTGTGCCGCTAACATTGTAGCGGTTTGATACAAGCCTGGCTCGTAAGTTTTGCCAAATACTTTCTTAGTCATGGCATTAAAGGTGTGGTGGTTATCTAGCAACAATACCTCATCATAAGACGCTAAGATTTGAGTAAATTCTTGGTCATCTAGCAGGAAGTTTTCCCTTGCATCCACATGCACATTCCAGAGATAATAGCGAGCAGCGTAGGTGATAAAGTAACTATCCACAATTTCCTTATCTGCCGTAACCAATAAGACTTTTTGCTCAGATGGGGTCATGCGATTGCCTGTGATTTGCTGAAGAGCCGTCAAGGACGGGGTTTGATGCTTCTTATTAGTATAGGTGATGCTATTTTTTCAGACAACAGCAAAGCAGTCGATACAATCAGTAAGCCCAAACTTGTGTACTGGTACAAACGCTTGGTGCCTAAGTTTTTAAAAGAACGAGAATCCCGCTTTTTAAAAGTCTTTTCAAATAAAGCATGGTCAATTTCCCTTGCTAAAACCATTGCCAGCAAACCATAAGCCATGATGACCATACTAGAGGTGTAGCGTTCAAATCCAGCTAATTCCAAAGCTTCATCGGTCGGCATGGCAGTCAGATACATCAGCAAAATGCCAATATAGTAAGCCACAATCATCACATCAACCAAGAACCAAGCAGTTATGAAGCGGCGCGAATGCTTTCTCAACAGCACAAAAGCTAACACCACGACCAACATCACAACATTTAAAGCGATGATACCACGCGTTGCCAATTGACTGAGGTCCAAAGATTGGCTAGTAAAAGCATCTATAATCTCACGCGCCACGCCCCCAATTTTCCCAGTCATAATGTGACCTAATTCTGAGAAAGAGACGGCATGTTTTGCTTCAGATGCATTGGTGAAATGCAGAGCTATGTGCCTTTGCCACAACAGATAAGGTGAAAAATTAAGGCCAATGGTCGCGAGGCTTGGAAAAATTGCCCACCACCTGACACGTCTGCGACGAAAGAGCCTTACCACACAGCTCACATACAAAATCAAAGCAATGGCCACAAAGAAAAGTCCGCTAACCTTGACAATACTTAAAGTGCCAAGAACCACCACCATATGAACAGACAAACGCCAAAAATGATTGCGATAGGCATAACAAGCCGAAATAGCCGCCAAAGCTAGCACTGGCAAGAGAAAATCCACCAAAAGATTGTTCAAACGAATGGCAATATTGAACGTATTAAACAAAGCAAAACTGCCAAAAATCAAGGCTGACGGCAAGGCACGACGCTCATCACGCAAGGATCCAAACAAGGCATACAAGCCCGACAAGGTCAAGAGCAATTGCCCAACTAACATGGTGCCTTCTGAAAAACCAACGATTTTTGTAACAAAATAGATAAACATCGAACTACCAACAGGATAAGTATAATAACTGATAATCGCATCCTGCTGGGTCGGCAAGCTATCATTCGAGTACAAAAACTTCACAATCGTAGCCCAATAGGTAAAATTGTCATAATGCAATAACGGTGATTTGAACAAAACCGAACCAAAAGCCAAGAGATAGAGCAGCATACCAAGCGCAATAAAATCAGGAACTCTAAAGGTATCTTTCTTGGTCACATATCGTACCAGCTGATAAACACTCAAAATCGCCCCCAAACCACAAATGCCATAAACCGCTGGCAGCAAAGCATTGAACAAAGCCGCAAGATAAAGCACTAAGGTAATCGCTGAAAAAGTGAATACCCAAGTCAAACGACGGTTCATCTTGAAACGATTGCGAAAAAGATCGGCATAACCAACCATAAAAAAAAGAAAGCAAATCTGACTATCATGCTACCTGACCTTTCCACTCACTCGCCAACTGTTTAAACTGAGGTGTTTTCGCCAAACTAGCTAAATTCGTCACTTGATAAAGGGACTTATTGGCCTCTTTGTCATAAGATACAAAATCCAGTTTCACATCCATGCCTTTATAATCAAAGGTCAATTCCTGCTCCTCATCTGTATCTTGCTTTAACTTACCTACAAAAGTCATGTAATAATAATTGCTATATTGTAATTTGTAAGCCTCCTTACCAATATGCACTGTTTCATTGACATTTACTTTAGGGAGAGTCATGCGATCGTAAGGTGTCGCCTCGCGTCTTTCCACCGGCAAACGTCGCAAAATATTTTCCAACAAATCATCCCAAACAGACATCCAAGTATCTTGAACCTGTGGGAGATTGTAGTTGATACGGTCATAGATGTATTGGTAAAACTCGCGTTTTTCTGATTCTGGCACAGACACGAAATGCAAGCCATAAAGCCATTCATTTTCGTCGCTAATAACTCTAACCACTCTCCCCTTAGCTTTGGCTTTATAATCCTGAGATTTCAAGTACAGCGTGATGTCTTTGTCCTTTGGCAAATACAAGGCCAAATCTGTCTTGAAAGAAATCCCCGTTTCTGAAATATCAGCCACATGGACTTGGTAAGCCCAACCGTCCACTTTAATATTGATGGTTTCATCCACTGGAAAACGCACAAAAGCGCGATAAGAAGGACGACCCACGGCACAGAAAATAGCAAAAGTTAAATTGATGATATGATGAATGAGCCAAAAACTAATGACACTACCATAAAACAACTCCGAGCCAAATTTACCATAGTTAAAACGAATGAGCCCATAAACCGATAAGCTCCACAAAATGATATAAGGTAAGGCATACAAGCGCAAGGTCCAAGAATTATCCGAAACTTTTTTAGTCACCTTAAACTTCTTCTCGCTAATTCCAAAAGCCTCTAAGAGAAAAGGGATGGTTAAATAAGGTGCAAAAATCGTTTCCACAATTTCTCCCCAAATCTGTGTGCGGTATTCTTTTGACACATCACGCATCGCCAAACGCGTCAAGCCACTTGCCATTGGCGCATCAGTCGAATAATTGACATAGCCCTCGATATTCATGCGTGCTCCAAGCTCAAAGTCCTCAGTAATGGTATCTGTTGGAAATCCGCCCGCATCATCAATAGCCTTGCGATAAAGCACGGTATTTGACCCCGTGTAAAAGGCTGAGCCACAGGCGCTATTAAAGTTGTTAATCCCTTTTGAAAAGAAATCTTGTTCATTAGGCAAGGTACCCTCTGAAAAAAGATGGTATTGGAAGATATCCTCATTGTAAAAGCTTTGCGGGGTTTGAATCAAACCAATCGGTGCTTTGTCCAACTCTTCGTCATTCGCATCTGCCTCGACTTGTTCCACAAAATAAGGCACCGTTTCCAGCAAAAACTCACTATATGGAATCATGTCTGCATCAAAAGTCGCTACCAAAGGTGATGAGGTTTGATTTAAGGCATTGTTGTAATTCCCAGATTTGGCATCTTTGTTGTCCGACAAGCCAAAATAACCTACGCCCAATTCCTTTGCCAAGGCAGCCACTTCAGGACGGTCCGTGTCATCGCAAACGTAAATATGCACCTTAGATTTGTCAGGGTAATGCATATAAGTACAAGCGTTCACCCTTTTGTAAAGCAAATCAGGGTCCTCATTGTGGGTAGCAATGAGAACATCCACATCAGGATAACGCTCTGGAGCAATCTCTGGTTTTTCCAGCTTAAAATCCTTGTGTTTATTGGAAATGATGATAAAAGCCGTGATAGACGATACCAACTCACTTCCCCAAAGTAATACCCCAAAAATCAAAGCAAACCACGAATCATGCCAAGGAATGGTCATGATTAAACGCCAAGACAGATAAAAAAGACTCGTTACAAAAGCTCCTAAATATAATAATTTTTGACTAATTTTCATTGTTCCTAAAAATAAATCTCTTTTGCACAAAATAACTAACAAAGAATAAGACGCTATCCACAATGATTTTCACCACTGAAATTGGAATAGCTTGCCACAATTGCCCAAAGAAAGTCACCAAATAACTTGACAACATAATCTGAACCACCACTAGGATAAAGTATTTGACAGCACTGCTAGGACGACCTTGTTGGAAAACAAGGTTGCGATTTAAGGTGAAATTAACAATAGACGACACTATCCGAGCCAGTACAGATGCTATCACAACTGTCCCAAAATTCAAGCCTTTAAAGACCATCATTAAGACGGTAAAGATACCAATATCCACCAAAAATGACAACAGTGAAGCAAAAATGTACTTGAAAAAGACCTTGTAGATACGGATAGAATCACGAACCACATCAAAATGGGATGATTCGTTCTCATTGATATAAATAGTTGCTATGAGCACCTCACGAATTGGAATATGGTCCTCCTTAGCTTGTAGGAGCATATTCATCTCAAATTCATATCGCTCACCTTCAACCTCCAACAAACAAGGAAGCCAAGCCATAGGAATCACTCGAAGCCCTGTCTGCGTGTCTGACACCTTCATACCTGTGAAAACATCTAAAATATCACGGGTCAAGACATTTCCAAAACGACTTCGCAAGGGCACGGATTCTTCAAAGGTCCGAACACCCAAAATCAAACTGTCTGGGTATTGCAAAAAGGCTTGGATACATTTTAGCGTATCCTCATAGGTGTGTTGCCCATCAGAATCAATGGTCACTATTCCTTTAGCTTCAGGAAGCGTTTTCAAAATAGCCAAAATAGCGGTCTTTAAAGCCCGTCCCTTCCCTTTATTAACCTCGTGGGTCAACAAACGGCAATGATAAGTAGTCTGAGCTTCTTTAAAAATATCTTTGTAATCGTCACCACTTCCGTCATCAACTAAAATAATATGAAAAGGCCTGGCCTTACGTGTTCAAATATCCTGCAAAAGTTCTAATAAACGGATATCTGGTTCATAAGCAGGGATGACAACAACAACCGACTGCTCATTCATTTTCAACTAAACTCCTTTTATTCTTTTTATTTCGATACATTCTTCGGTCAGCAATCATATAAAAGTCCACAAAGGACTTGTGTGAGGCGTAAGAATCGGTATGAAAACCATAAGACGCCGTAATACCTATATCTTCAAACAAGGCTAATCTTGCCACATTGATTAAAAATTCGGTCTGCTTGCGGGAAACACCTGGCAATAACACCACAAATTCATCTCCCCCCAAACGGGCCACAACGGCATTATCAGGCATGATATCTTCCAAAATTCTGCTATAACGCACCAAAAGATTATCACCGTAAATGTGCCCTTTGGTATCGTTGTAATGCTTAAAGTCATTCAGATCTGACAAGATCAAGGTGACCGTTTCCATCTTGTTAAACATACATTCGTTAAAGGCCGATTCAACGTAACTGCGGTTGTAAAGTTTGGTGAGAAAATCTTTTGAAATCATTTCATTGATCTTTTCTTCACGCGTCTTTTGCCACGTCACGTCTAAGATAAAGCACAAAACACCAATAGTTTTCCCACTATGGTCATAAATAGGCGAATAAATCATTTCTAAATAGAGTGGCGTTTTTTGCCCACGACTAATTCTACTGACAGTTGTAAAAGCTTCGCCACGTTTGGCACGATTGAGATTTGATTTAAACTTCAAAGCGTTTTCTTTACTGATATGATTAAAAGGGCTCTCTCCCACCCTTGGTCTAAAATGAAATAATCGGACTACAACGTCATTATATTCGTTATCAACTAGCATAAAGCAATCATTCATATCAAAAGCATGCAGATGCAGGTAACTCACACTATCCAAAATCAAACTAGGTAAGACAAAACGCCTACTATCGATATGGACAACGATACTGTAAGCAAATAGCATTAACAGTAAGATCCCTAAAACATACGGACTTTTTAAGTCAAAAAACTCCTTACGTGCTAGGATATAAATAAATAATATCACAGCCGTAGCAATGATAAAAAAGGAAATCCGGCTCTATAATTTCTGTAGTGGGTAAATCCACCATGGAAATTATGGAGCCTTTTTGAGTATATACAAAAAGT